>JBAUWG010000052.1:0-1780 GCA_049583675.1 Desulfobacterales bacterium
GGGTTTTGACATTAATAAACCGCCTGATCTTTCGTCATTATCTTTGAAAAAAATAAAGAAAAAGGCAATGGACCATGTCGAAAAGGAAGTCATTGCCTATGTCCTCGAAAAAACGGGGTGGAATCGCAGCAAGGCTACCAAGGTGTTGAACATCAGCTATAAAACCTTGCTGTACAAAATTAGAGATCTGGGAATAGAGCCACCGGAAGGTCCCGGGGGAGAATAGTTTATATCGAGAGATTGTTGAAAAAATGTAACAATGGTATTGGTATATTTTTTCACAATTATAAGAGATTTATTTCACATTTTGCCAAAATTTGTCATTCCCCTGATGGGGGGAGAGTCAGTGTCAAGCGAAGCAGGCAGAGAGTAATTGCCTGTTTTTTTTCGATTTCACAATGAAGCAATCCAATAAATTTAAGTTGGCTGGGCCGGCAAAGTCAGTTTGTGATAATGGCATGGAAAATGCTTTCTCATCCTGTTTACAAAGAATCGGGTAAGAGGCGGCCGGATCCGTTTCTATCGTGTTCTATCGTGATTTTTACGTTCGGTCTTGACCATGGAAAAGAATGAGAATGACATTTTGGAACGGCTGATTTCTTTGGATAATGGAGGCAGAAGATCTGGCGGGGATCGCCGCAACTACTCTTATACCCTTCACATCCCGGAAAGAAGAAACGGCCAAGACCGCCGCAGTGGAACAGATCGTCGCCTAAATTCCCGGACCAAGGCCAACCTGCGAAGCTGAGTAATAGGATACCCATCCAACCTCAATAATCCGGCCTTCTAGATTACGAATTTTAAAAGCACCCTCTTTCCTTTCCCGCTATCCAATAACAGCCCAAAGTAAAAACTGCGCATTTATTGCCGTACCATCGAATTTTCTCTTGCCGTCGCAAACGCGGTGCAATATGCTCACTGGTAAAGTAAAGAATCCTGACCCAAAGGACCAGGTTTTCAATGGGGGAATAAACCATTTCCATTGCGGAGGCCTTGGATGAAGAACAAACAGCCGAAGACAGACAAAAAAATAATCACGGTCCACTTTTGGGATCAGATGGTATTGATCGGCATCGGACTCGCTCTTTTCTATACGATTTTTGATTCCGTATTATACATATTTTTATCCTATGATGTTGATTTTTTTAAGAGGCTTTTTGGACCGGATATCAGTGAAATCTGGACCCGCATTACCATTGCCTGTCTATTTCTTATCTTTGGTTCGCATGCCCAGTTTACCATCAACAAGCGCGCATTGGCTGAGGCGGCCTTGCGGGAAAGCGAAGAAAAATTTCGTACGATTATTGAAACCACTCCCGACGGGTATTTCGAGATGGACCTGAATGGCAACTTTAGATTTTTCAATGACTCCATGTGTACGATTCTTGGCTATTCACGGCAAGAGATAACGACCATCAACCAGCAAGAATGGCTTGATGAAGCCAATTCGCAAAAGCTGAAGGATACATTCCATAAAGTACTTGAAAACCGGGAACCGGTGAAATCGGTGGGTTGGACGCTGATCAGCAAAGACGGTTCCCAGCGATATGTTGAATCATCGGTTTCATTGATTAACGATCCAAAGGGCAACCCGGAGGGATTTGGCGGCTTCATTAGAGACGTAACTCAGCGTCATCGGGCCGAATCTCTGTACCGGGCGAAAATGGCTGCGGAGGCCGCCAGTCGGACCAAAAGTGAATTTTTGGCAAGCATGAGCCATGAAATCCGCACACCGTTGAATGCCATTATCGGTCTGGTGGAACTCATGCTTAGCTCGGAG
>JBAUWG010000053.1:0-3298 GCA_049583675.1 Desulfobacterales bacterium
CCTGTACGGATTGCAACAATTGGCACTCTTTGAAGCACCTCTCCTTCGGCAGATTTCTCCTGGAGCAATTTTTACATGGAGAAGAGATCATGTTTCCCCCTTATCGATTGAACATTCGAAGGCCATCAACAACAATATTTAATTTGTTATTAACAGGTTGCAATTTCTTTTGTCCATAGATGGGAAGGTTTATTTTACTAGGGGAAAATCCTTATAGGTCGGGAGGTTATCCCGAATATGGGGAAAAAAACGATCTTTTCAGTCTTTCCAGAGATCCACATCAATGAGTCCGAGCTTTGCAGCATATCGGATCAATTCGATGGTGCTGTGAAGGCCGAGCTTGCTCATAATATTGGCACGGTGGTTTTCAACCGTCTTGGGACTGATGAAAAGTTTTTCAGCAACTTCTTTGCTGGAAAGTCCTTCCGCCAGTTGGCGCATCACCTCTTGTTCCCTGGGCGTCAGCGTGGCATAATCAGAATCCGTAATCCTTGCAGCTTTTAAAGGAGATTTCATCAGATTTTCGACCACGGAATGGGATACGGAACTGTCCAGAAAATAATCACCTTTGACGACACACTCGAGTCCTTGAATCAGCCTTTCGCTGGCAGACTCCTTGACCACATATCCGGTTGCTCCGGCTTGAAATGCTTCTGCAATGTAATCGATTTTTGAATGCATGCTGACAATCATAATCTTGGTGTTCGGCAAGCGTTCTCGCAGTTCCCGCGCAAGTTCAATACCGCTTTGATCCGGCAGGGATATATCCACGATCACCAAATCCGGATTCAGCTTTTTAACCATTGCGAGTCCTTCACGACCGCTCCCCGCTTCCCCGACCACCTTGAATCGGGTATCGCGCCCGATAATTGTTTTGAGCCCTTCTCTAAAAAGCGGATGATCGTCAATGATGATTAAGCTCTTCTTCTCGGCCACGGGTTGTCTCCTTATAAGGCACTTCGATGAAAATTTTTGTGCCTTCTTTGGGACGTGATTGAATCTTCAGTCTTCCGTTAAGCAGGCCGACCCGCTCCTTCATGCTCCGGAGCCCCATTCGTTTCTCCTTTGAAGCCTCTGCCAACCGTTTTCTAACATTAAATCCCAATCCGTCATCTTCGATACGAAGGATAATGTTTGGAAAAGAAGCCACGAGCTTGACGGTAACTTTGGTTGCCTCGGCATGCTTTTGAATATTCCAGAGGGCCTCTTGAATCAGACGATAAAGATTGATTTCGCTGATGGGCGGAATTTTCAAGTCCTCCAGGCCGGCCGCAATAAAGTCGATGTCTACTTTATGTTTCTCCGAGAATTCTTCGCAGTACTGATATGCGGTATGGACGAGCCCAAACTGATATAGTCCGGGAGGGTGTAAATCGTAAGCCATATCCCGAATTGCCGATATGGATTTATGAAGAATTTTTGACAATTCCAGGCTCTTTTGTTTTATCTCTTCCGGGATGCGGAAATGCGCATCAAATAGCGTTTCCCATCCGATTTTTAGAAGAGAAAGCTCCTGCGCCACATTATCGTGAAGATCACGGGCGATTCGCTGGCGTTCGCTTTCTCTGGCACTTAAAAGAAGTTGGGTCAGCGTGTGGATGTGTTCTTCAGCCAGCTTCCTGCTGGTGATATCCCGAGCAAAAACAGCAACGCGCCTGACTTCTCCTATTGAATCGGAAACCGGGTAAATTTTGGTATCATGCCAAATGCCGTTTCGCTCATCAACGATTCTTACCGGCCACCCGGTTTGAAAAACCCTTTTGACGTTCGCCATTCTGAGACCGGCGACTTCATGTGAAACCAAATACCATATACATAATCCAAGCATTTCAGCCGGCGTTTTTTGAAATTTTTTGGCATAAGCGTCATTGATATCCAGGATGATGCCATCAGGATCAAGCAGCACGACGGCGTCGGTGGTTGCGTTGAGAAGGGCTCTGGCCATTTCTTCGCTTTTGCGCAGTTTTTCCTGGGCTTCTTTGTTATCGGTGATATCGAAAAACACTCCGCTGACATATTGAAGCTTTTTATTGGTTTTGCAAACGATCTGTCCTCTTTCCTGGATCCAATGGATATCGTCGTTTTTCGATCTGATTTTATATTCCCTCACGTAGGATTTGGTCGTTTTAAGCGCCCTGATGAAAATCTCTTTGGCATTTTCAGCATCCTCATCAACAATGATATCTCTCCATTTAATCTTTTTGGAATTAAACAATTCCGGACTGTACCCGGTGATCTGTTTGATTTTTGAATCAAAAAATTCAACCGACCAATCAGCATATCCCCTATATACGATACTGGGGAGGTTTTTGACCAGGAGCCGATACTTTTTTTCGCTCTCCCGAAATGCTTTTTCTGCCGCCTTACGGTGCGCGGTCTCTTTTTCCAACACCTTGACCCGTTGTTCCAATTCTTTATAGGTCGGCTTTTTCAACATAAAAACCTCCGCCGGTTCGTTACCCGACCTTTACCACAACTTGACTGTCCTATTCAAATATTACCGTTAATTATTTAAAAAAAAAGGGTGTTTTAATCAACACCCTGTGTGAAAACCCATCGGCATTTACGGATTCGCTTTTCGTTACCCTTCCACAATCTCCCAGTTGGCTTCAAACGTATTGTCGTGGAGCGTGTATGCATACCCCAGCATATGTCCGATACCCGGCAACACCCCTTTCCTTATCCGCCAATAGGCCAGATAAATGGCCGGAAGCAGATGCGGATGCCCGGTTTTGGGATCATCCGCCGAATGCTGCCAGACTTCCCTTTTTTCCATGACCCGCCAAAGCGTCCCGTACTTTTTGCTCCGTACGATTTGGCCGACATTAGGAAGTTTTTTCTGTAAAATAACCTCATCATGTGTATATGGCATGGTTTAGGCTCTCCGACGACGGCAACCTATTCGTCACAATTCACATATCTCAAACATTTTCATACTTGAAAGATAAGGTGACTCGGGCGCGATAAGAAGCAATCTTGCCGTCTTTGATTGTCATATCGAATTTGGTAATTTCAGCCACCCTCAAATCTCTTAAAGTTTTACTGGCGGTAAGGACTGCATTTTCCGCGGCTTTTTCCCATGAAATATCACTCGTACCCACTAGCTCGACAACCTTATATACGCTTCCGCTCATATTCTCCTCCTCTCAAGTTAGTTTTCTTTCTCGTTATGAATCGGTATGGAAAAACACGGTGCCAGGCTGACAATTTCGATAACTGAATCGCGCATGAAAATTAACGAAAAGAATGGTTCCCCAACAAAGCGGAACCACTCGGTGAAGGCGGTTGAGAAATGTAG
>JBAUWG010000054.1:0-5354 GCA_049583675.1 Desulfobacterales bacterium
CAAATACATATTCATTTCCAATCTTTGGCGTAGCCTTTAAGTAATGGGATTCTAATCCATCGGCATGTCATGAATTAATGATAATCATTTGGTTTTGCATAGATTTTGCGTGTCTTAAGGATAGCAGCCGGATTTGCCACCGCGATTCATCCGATATCTCTACCGCCTCACCTTTTTTTCCGCAACCAGTGTGGCGGACTGTTATCCGTCATCCGTCGTCTGCCATCTGGTCCTTTATTCTTGATCCTTGACCAACCACCGCAATATGTTGTTCAAATTCTAATTTTGTTCACTTTTAATGAACAAAGGTCTGGTAGAACAATTTTGACAATGTCCCAACACAAAAAAATAAAACTGTATTATCGTCTCGAATTACGCTATTGGTTTTTAATTAAGTAGATTCAGTCATGTGAAAAGTGCATGAGCCATGAACGCTCTGCATGAACGGACCATTGAAGCGGGATTCTTGATCAAAGCAAAGGAGGGTATAATGACATCTCCGGCCAACCATCTTCATAATAGACTTCGCGCGCTGGCTCAGAACCTTTGGTGGACCTGGCATCCAGAGGTGATTCGTCTCTTCACGGACCTGGACGCGCATCTTTGGCGGCAGGTGAGCCACAACCCGATTGCTTTTTTGAACCAGATTACACCACAGCAAGTCGAGGAACGATCGTCTGAACTGGTGCTTCACAGCCGGATCAATTACGCCTTCCGGCGTCTGAATGAATATATGGAAAAGCGTAAGACATGGGGCGCGGTCAATGGCAGCAATCTGCACAACCGGCAGGTCGTCTATTTTTCGGCCGAGTTTGGCTTACATGAATCGATACCGATCTACTCCGGGGGTTTAGGTGTTTTGTCGGGAGATCATCTCAAAAGCGCATCTGATTTGGGGATTCCACTCATTGGGATCGGACTCCTTTACCACCAAGGTTATTTCAGCCAAAAATTGAACCATGACGGTTGGCAGGAAGAAGACTACAGAGATCTCGATATCAACACATTGCCCCTGCAAACCGTTACGGCGCCAAACGGTCAGCCTTTAGTCGTAAAAGTCGATACCCGGAGCGGCGCCCTCCAGGCTCGGGTCTGGCAGCTGCAGGTGGGACGGGTTCGTCTGCTGCTTCTTGATTCCAACGTAGAGGACAATTCAGCCGAAGATCGCGAGTTGACGTCACGACTTTACGGCGGGGATGATAAGCTTCGCATTCGACAAGAACTGCTGCTGGGAATCGGCGGCGCCCGGATATTGCAATCGCTGAACAATTTTCCAGGGGTGCTGCATTTAAACGAAGGACACAGCGCCTTTGCCATCCTCGAAGAGATTTTTCGGGTTATGGAATACGACCAGATACCATTTGACCGTGCCCAGCGACGCGTATCGCTGTATACGGTGTTTACAACACACACCCCGGTTCCAGCCGGCCACGACCGATTTTCCCCGGCGCTGGTTGAAGAGCATCTCGGCATATTCCGTGAAAAATTGGGACTTTCTCACAATGATTTTATGGCCCTGGGACGCGTCAACCCGGGAGACGATTCAGAACCTTTTTGCATGACGGTGTTGGCTTTGAAAAACTCGCGCCGGGCAAACGGCGTGTCGGCGATACACGCGGATGTCAGTCGCCGGATGTGGCATCCTCTCTGGCCCAAGCGGCCTGAGATAGAAGTTCCCATCGGCCACATTACCAATGGCGTCCATGTGTTGTCATGGCTGGCGCCCCCAATGCACCAGCTTTTGGAAACGCGTCTGTCACAAGATTGGTCAACCCGGATGGTGCATCCCGATGTCTGGGAGAAGGTAGACGAGATTGATGATGGAGAATTGTGGGAGACACATCAGAGCCTGAAGATGAGTCTTATTCGGTTTGTCCGCCGCCGGTTGCTTCTGCAGGCGAAACGTTTGGGCCATCAGGAGATCGTTCAGCAGCTCGAGCAAATTCTTGATCCGGATGTTCTCACAATTGGTTGTGCTCGCCGGTTTGCAACTTACAAGAGAGGAGATCTGATTTTGTCCCAGATCGAGCGTCTGGAAAAACTGATCAGCGCAGATCGTCGACCGATACAGATCATTTTTGCCGGCAAAGCCCATCCCCGGGACGATCAGGGCAAGGGGATTTTACAGCGTATCGCAAAATTCAGCTATAATCCCGAATACATGAAAAGGGTCGTCTTCATCGAGAACTACGATTACAACGTCGCCCGCCATTTAGTACAAGGTGTGGATGTGTGGCTGAACAATCCCAGACGGCCGCTGGAAGCCTGCGGCACCAGCGGACAGAAAGCCATCCTCAACGGGTGTCTAACCCTTTCGGTTTTAGATGGCTGGTGGAATGAAGCCTACGACGGCAAGAACGGTTTCGCCATCGGCGACGGCGGCATGCATAACGATCCGAACATACAATATCAGCGGGACGCCGAGTCTCTCTATAACGCTCTCGAGAAACTGGTGATTCCGTGTTATTATGAACGGGACGCCAGCGGGATTCCACACCGCTGGGTTCAGCGGATAAAAAGGTCTATGCAAAGTCTCGGTTGGCGCTTCAACGCAGATCGAATGGTCAAGGATTATGCCGAGCAATTTTATCTGCCGGCGGCAAGCGCCACCTCGGTTGAAATAAGGTAGCAATTGGAGACCGCTTTTGAATACACAAACCAACCCCGGATAGATTGAAGCAAAAGCAAAGGCCCTCGGCCGGAAGTTGGTTCACGATTGGCAAAAACGAATGGTGCCCTCTGATATCGCGCATCGCAAGGCCCAGTTTATGGAAAGGATGCGCCAGTTGATGATATATCGCGAAGATGAATGGCCATTTGAATATGAATACTGGAAAAATTTGCGTAAATTATGAAATGATAATTTTGACTTTAAAAAGTCATCATTCCAATAGGTCAAAATCAACCGGCCTGCCTGAAAGTAATTTCAGGTATTCTTTTTTGGGTTCTTCACAAGGGGCCCCTGAATGTGAAGATAAAAGTGTTTTTGCAAATTGCACAGAAGCCGGAGAAAAGTAAAAAGGGAAAAAAACCTGATTATCCCATTCATATCTATCAGAAAAGAGCGCCATTCCTTCAGGAGTTTGATTCTCGATGAATAGCTTGTGGAACTCTTTTTGAAGTTTAATATGTTCATTTGCTTTAGCCTGCTCATATATCAAATAAACTTTGAACCATTCCATGGTTTTCCCCTTCCTTTATTTGAATAAGCTTATTTAATTTGCGAATATTAAATTTATAGAAACACACGGGTATTTCTCCTTTAGATGAAAAGAGCCCCAAAATAAAACAGCCTTTGGGCAAGCAATCCCCAAAGGCTGTTCAGCAACTACGGCAACCCGGCTGTCATAGCTTTTCAGCTTTAGACCCGTGGCTTTGCGTCACCGCCTTTCAACGGATTTGCCCTTTCGATCAATATATGTTGTATGCATTATAAACAATACCGTCGGTGTTGTCAATAAAGTTGCCTCACGAAAATCAGGTTTGTCAGAACCTCTGTGATCTCTTGCCAAGACATAGAATCCATTAAAACCAATAGACATCAGACTCGAACCGTAAATATCATCGTGACCGCAATTTGGCAATTGCATGATTAAATCTTGGTCAATGCAGATTATCATTTTCAATCCCCAACCTGATCCTTGATCCTTGATCCCTGATATCCAACCTCTGACTATCGCTTTCAGCGGCGTTAGGTTGCTTCCAGCTCGTATGAGCTTACAGCTCGGAGAGAGGAGCGATTCGCTTTAGGCATAAGGCAGAAAACGCTTTTTTGCCTTTAACCTTTAACCTCTAACCTCCTCCCTCCAACAGCCGCAGGCTCTTCCCTCTTCCATCGGTTTGGCTTCCGCCCTCCCCTCTTTCCTCTTTTCTATTTCCTAATTCCTGCTTTCAGTCCCCCGACCTCTGACTTTTGGCCTCTCGCCATTCGCCTTTCCGCCTCCAACCTCAAACCCCCGGCACCCGTCTATTTGTTATCCCTGAATTTCATCAATGGGTAGCATTTGTTTCCCATGACGGATGGCAAAAATCGAAACTTGTGTTTTTTCTACCCGGTAAATGATTCGATAGTTGCCATATATGAGTTCCCGAAAATCTTTATTATTGATTTCCGGTACAATTCGACCACTTTCAGGAAGTGACTTCAATTGCTCAACTTTAGAAAATACCGTATCCACCCACTTCTTTGCTGCGGTCGGATTGTCACGAAAAATATACTCGGCGATTTCTGTTGCCCTTTCCACAGCTAAAGGGGACCAAAGTATTCTCATTTGCCGACTCGCTTTAATACATCTGCTTTTGCGGCATCATGAGCCAATCCAGCCCCGCTCTCAAGCTGAGCAATTGAAGTTTGTATCTCTTGAAGCATCTCGATTTTTTCCTGCATGGCTTCATATTCACCCACGTCAAGCAAAACGGCAACGCCTTTGCCATGTTGTGTAATAACAAGAGGTCTTTTTGTATCATGTACCTGTTTAAGAAAGGAAGCAATCCCGGTTCGAAACTCGGACATTGGACGAATATCCTGATTGATTTTTAATCTTTGCATATCGCACCCCTCAAAAAATTATTTAGTACACTATAACGTACAATCTATGGTTCGTTCAAGCAAAATTTTTCAAAAGCAGAATCGACCACCCGCCCCAATCTTTTGCCCTCAGCTCTCTGCCCCTTGCCCTTTACACCCTGACCCCTGATCCCTGACTTTTTATCCGCCGATCTTGGTTTATGCCGACTTGATGGCCACCGGCGGCCAAAGGAACATTGAAGCCGCGGAAATGATATATGAAAAATATATTGTTAGAATCGGGGTGCCCCTGGGAACGATAATGTTCGCTTTTCTCTTTGTCGGGATGGATGTGGGGATGCCGGCGGGTTTATCTTCTCTTGTACTTCAAATTCAAGCGGTTTTTACCATATTGCTGTCCATCGTTATATTGCGGGATATGCCGA
The DNA here is from genome assembly GCA_049583675.1 of Desulfobacterales bacterium. Classification (GTDB taxonomy): domain Bacteria; phylum Desulfobacterota; class Desulfobacteria; order Desulfobacterales; family UBA11574; genus UBA11574. The sequence continues at coordinate 4,954 of JBAUWG010000054.1, forward strand.
CCATATGGCAGAAAATCGGTATTATCGTTGCATTTCTCGGTATTGGTCTTCTCGCTGTCGACAAATATGAAACAGCCAACTTTTTAGGTTTTATTTTAGTCATCGCCGCCGGGTTTGCCTGGGCTGTGTCGAACATTTTGATCAAGCGCTGCGGGAACGTCGACATGTTCCGTCTGATCATCTGGATGAATATCGTACCACCGATCCCGTTATTCCTGATTTCGTTAATATTCGAGACCGGTCAAATGAACGCTCTGTCGAATATGTCATGGACAGGTGCAGGGGCGATCCTTTATACAGGGCTTATGTCGACGGTATTAGCCTTTGCGATCTGGGGCAAATTGTTTCAAAAATACTCACCGAATGTCGTAGCGCCATTTTCTCTGTTAGTACCCATATTC
>JBAUWG010000055.1:0-3904 GCA_049583675.1 Desulfobacterales bacterium
AATTATGTGGCCGCTCTTTTTTTGCCGCATACCGATATGGATCAGTTTCCTAAACTAAAAGCGCGCCTGGAAAGCCGAAGAGCTTTGCAAAAAGCGCATGAAAGCGCCGGGGATCCAACTCCGACCATGTAGAAGCCATCTCAAAAAAGTCTTTTCGTCCGATATCGGCGTTGAGCCCTCGTCTCAAGTCCTCGACATACTTGAGTATGCCTGCGGATTGATCCTCGGTCTCGCCTTGATCTCGACCGAAAAACCTAATTTTGAGATGGCTTCTAGTTTATATCTGAATCTTGCATGATAATACCTTAATCGCCGAGAATGCTCAATGGGTTTGTTACGCCAGGATAAAAGACGGTCAAAATGAACGAAACATTGCCGGGAATTATTGTCACGGGAGCCTCGGGTTTCATCGGCCGGCATTTTGTCATTGCCGAATCCGGCAAGTTCCGGTTATTTTGTATTGCCCGGAGAAGCCAAAAAGAGGCCGGTGTCCCGGAAAATGATCACACCCACTGGCTCCAAGCGGACATCACCAAGTGGGAAAATATTTTAAGGGTCATTGAGTATATCCAGGGCCAAGGCGGGGCGGATTTTGTTTTGCACCTGGCCGGTTATTATGATTTCACCCTGCTGGAAAACCCTGTGTACGAGGAGACCAATGTAATCGGCACCCGTTATCTTCTGGAGTTGTCAAAAATACTGAATATCAAACGGTTTATATTTTCAAGTTCCCTTGCTGCCTGCAAATTTCCCTCTCCGGGCCGGGCGCTGACCGAAAAAAGTGCTGTGGATGCGGATTTTCCCTATGCAAGAAGTAAAAGACGGGCGGAATCGATAATCAAAGAATATTCCGAAACCCTTCCCTGCTCCATTGTCCGATTGGCCGCTGTGTACAGCGACTGGTGCGAATATCCCATTTTGTATATGATGTTAACATCATGGCTGTCCAAAAAAAAGCTATCGTCCAGGATTGTTGCCGGCAGAGGTGAATCGGCAGTGCCGTATATTCACATCAAAGACTTGATCAATCTGTTCCTGCGAATGATAACCATCAGCGATACCCTGCCTCAACTGGGGGTTTATATCGGCGGATCGCAGGGAAGCATTTCTCATATCGATCTTTTTCGAACTGCCACTCGATACTATTACGGACATGATGTCAAGCCGTTCAAAATGCCCAAGGTTTTGGTGCGATTGGGATTGTACATGCTGTGTTTTTGGGGATGGTTGACCGGAAACGAGATGGTCGAAAAGCCGTGGATGGCCGAATACATCGATAAAAAGCTGACCATAGATGCCTCCGTAACCTGCAAGTCTTTAGGATGGAGACCCACGCCGCGATATCATGTTTTGCGGCGGTTGCTGTTCATTACGGAAAAAATGATCACCCATCCGAATAATTGGACATTCAGAAACGAACTGATGCTGCAACGGGTGGCTTATAGAAAAAGTACCATTATTTATGACATTCTGACGGAATTGCGAGAAACATCGGTGGATCAGTTGGTCAAAGAAGTCTTGAAGTCGGAAAATGCGGCGCGGTTTCCAAATTACCGAAAAATGGATCGGGATTTGCTGAAATGGTATATTACATTAAATTACCAGCTGGTTTCAGCCACGGTGAGGAACAGAGACCGGTCGATGATACCTAACTATGCGCAGGTTATGGCCTACCGGCGTTTTGTAGAAGGATTCAGGGCACGGGAAGTCAAGGATTTGATGTTTTTGACAGCAAAAACCATGGAAAAATCCCTGCTTGAACGGCCGGAATTTAAGAATTCGAAACAGCGGGTGGATGACTATATTATTTTGACAGCGCAGCTGGCCATTGATGAATTTGAAGATACCTATGAGGTTCTTAAATCATATCCCCCGGAACAGGTAGCCGCTGTCGATACCATCAGAGCCATTTCCGGCAGCGATGATCTTAAACGGATTGTGCATCAGCTTGAAGATATCTGCAGCGATTCGCTGTCCCATCAGTTGAGCGGTATATTTTAGGTAGTGCCCATCCATAAATGGTCTTTTTGCCCGATCTCAGCGTTATGCTCAAAAAATAATCCTCGGAATATCAACTATATGCCTGCGGTTATTTTTTTCGCATGCCTTGATTTCGAACAAAAATCCTCATTTTTGGATGGACACTATATAGCGTTAATGCCCTACCGCAAGTAATCCGCTGGCTGCTGCGCTGAGAATAATGACCTCGAGCACTGCAAAAACCGCGTAAATGATATCCTTGTTCTTCAAAAGGGTCGGCACGATCACGGCATAGCATATAATGGTAACGCCCGATAGGATGACGACACCGATAAAATTAAGAAAGTCGCCATACTTGATCATCCCGAGCCAGGCCCATCCGGGCTTGATGCCGGTGTGTTCGAGATACTCATGAACATTCATAGACCAGTAGCCGGACAGCTTATTCAGTGGAATATAGGGATGAAATACGCCGAATACATAAAGAATGTATGTTATAAATAGAACCAGTAAACCAAGGTACATCCCTTTTTCCAGTATTTTAGCATATTGAACCTGTTCGGGGGTTGCTTTTAATAAGGCGTTTGTTTTTTCTTCCATTTATTTTTCTCCCGGGAAAAATCCATATCCTGCTTGAAATAAAATTAAACAGTTAGAATCCAAGTCCCTTGGACAGCGCCTTGATTCCTGCAAAGGCCAGGATGCCAATAACCATCCAACGGATAAGCGTCGGTTTGGCGACTTTAAGCAAACGGACTCCCACAAATGAGCCGAGCATGATTCCCACAATGGACGGTACGGTCAGCAGTGGGAGGATACAGCCTTTATTCGTGTAGATCCAGGCAGCGGAGGTGTCGGTAATGGAAAGGAGAAATTTGCTGGTGGCCACGCTGATTTTAAGCGGTGCTCCCATCAGCAGGTTGAGCACCGGCACGTTGGCCCATCCGGCCCCCAGTCCGAACATGCCGGCCATAATGCCGATGATGATAAACAAGCCCAACCCCAAAGGGGTCCGGTGAATTTTCCAATCGATAATTTCGCCGGTGCTGGCCTCCTGATATACGCCGCAAATATTGAGGATAGAAGAGAGCCGGTCGGCCTTCGGTACATCCGGAATCGTCGACTTTTTGGCCGTCAGCATGAGAACACAAATGCCGAGTATGGTCGCGCCAAGAGCAATTTGAACGATTTTGGTGGGAAGTGCAAGTCCGATCATGGCGCCGATGATGGCGCAGGTGGAAGCAATGAGGGCCACCGGAATCGCCAATCTCAAGCTGGCCAAGTTCATCTTGAGGAGTCCGGGGCCGGCGGCCAGCGCGCCGGAAAGCGCTACCAGAAGCCCGGTGCCGCGAACAAAGTCCAAATGGAACGGAAAAAAGCCGCTGATGATCGGAACATAGAGGACTCCGCCGCCGACGCCGCCGAGCACCGCAAAAATTCCCATAATAAACGTGACGATAAACAGCACGATGGGCCAGAACCACCAGGCATGACCGGCGCTCGCCGTTTGAGCAGGTGCGTTTGCCAAGGCAGGCGATATCCATATTGTCAATGAAAAAAAGCCGATGAACATCATGATCCATAATTTGCCGGTTATCCGCATCTCTTCCTCCTGAACTTGGCCGCTATAATTTATAATGGATCTGAATAACTGATAAGAATGCAAATTGCATCGCAACGGATTTATGTGTTTAAGGAGATGAATTCACCGAAAAATGATGCTTATATTAAATTTTATGTAATGTCAATTAAAATTATTCAATAATTCACGTATAACTTGTTTAAAATACAATATGTTATCATATTCAACAAATGGGTGTGCCGTAAAAAAAATATCACCATGTTTACGGGAAGTTATCCAATTTATTGTTACAATATGCAACGTTTTGTGAAAGGATGCGCCGGATGTTTTCAGGGTATTTAT
>JBAUWG010000056.1:0-2161 GCA_049583675.1 Desulfobacterales bacterium
CCCCAAACCGGTCTCATAGACTCTCTCAATGCATCTGTGGCCGGCGCGGTGGTCATGTATGAGGCCTTTAGACAAAGGCTTTCATCAAAAGAAAAGAAATAGGAAAGGGAAAAGAGAAAAGAGGAAAGAGGATACCTTGTTTGGATTTTCGAATTTTAGTCATTGAGATTTGTTTGATATTTGGAATTTCAATAAGCCAATGAGCTTTCAACAAAGCAAATCCCCTTTGGGGGCAACAAAAACCCGGGCGTCCGGGAAACGATTTTCTCTTGGGGTTGCCAGCCTGTGCATACGCGTCGCCGATGCATTGAAAGAAGCGTTTTTCCCTGCACGATGTCTGACATGCGGATCTTTTTACCGGATGGATAAACCGTTCCGGAACAGCTTGAAATCTATTTTGCAGGTGTTAAATTGTAAGGATCTGAACGCTTTTGTTTTAGATACTTTTATTGCGGCCGACAACCGATGCGGCGATGCCTTTAAGTATAGTTCGAGCACAGAAGTAAACATCTTCGCGACACTAATGGCACCATTCTTATGCGCCAAATGCATGGGTACATTTTTGGCTGTTAAATCTCCCATATGTCCAACCTGCGGTATTATTTTTAAAAGCAGGTCCGGAGAGGATCATCTTTGCGGAGAATGCCTCAGTACGCCTAAAAGATACGGAATGGCGCGATCAGCAGGAGTATATGACAAAGTACTGATGGCAGTGATCCACTGCTTGAAATATAAAGGGAAAACTCGACTGGCGAGACCGCTGGGCGTTCTTTTGTTTTCTATTTTTTGTCGTTATTGGAATGAGGACCGCCCCGATCTGATCATCCCTGTTCCGCTTCATAACAAAAAGCTCAGACGCCGAGGGTTTAACCCTTCTTCTCTTCTGGTCAGAGAGTGGGCTTCTATTGCTCGGGCTATAGATGATGAATTTCAGGCGATCCCCGTGGCGGAAGATATCCTGTTAAGAACAAGATGGACAAAATCTCAAACAGGCCTTGGGCGAAAGGACCGTCTAAAGAACATTAAAAATGCATTCAGCGTCTACGATCCATCGAGAATTAATGGAAAAAAAATTTTGCTTATCGATGATGTTTATACCACCGGAGCAACTGCAGAGGAGTGTACCAAAGTTTTAGTGACCGCCGGTGCATCTCATGTCGATGTGTTGACACTGGCAAGGGCGATGTGATTTTAGATTGCAGATCGTAGACTGAAAATTGTAGATTGGGACATGACTTTATTGATTTTAGCTCATCTTAGGCACTCGCAACCTTTTCAGCATTGTTATCGGAGTCGGCATATCGGCAAAAAATCGCGAGCATGGTAGGTATGCTTGATTAAATGGGAACATATGGGATCCAAAATTTTAGAATTAAAAGATTTGATTGTCGTATTAAAAAGCCTCCGGAAATCCGGGAAACGGATTGTTTTTACGAACGGATGTTTTGATATTCTGCATGTCGGGCATGTGCGGTATCTTACCGAAGCCAGAGCAAAAGGTGATGTTCTGGTTTTAGGACTGAATTCCGATGCATCAGTAAAATCGATAAAATCCGACAGCAGGCCTGTTGTGAACCAGAATCAACGCGCTGAAGTTTTGGCGGGCTTGGCATGTGTGGATTTTATCACGATATTTGATGAGTCTGACCCTTTGACGCTGATACAAGCCATTAAACCGGACATCCTTGTAAAAGGTGCCGACTGGGAGGAAACAAAGATCATCGGAACCGATGTGGTCAAAGCGTACGGGGGGGAAGTTGTCAGAATTAAACTGGTTCCGGATATTTCGACTTCCAGTATTATCCGAAAAATTATAGAACTCTATGATCATTAACCAGGAAAACAGCGTCAATTTTTTAGAGTTTCCAAAACTTGCAGGTTTTTCAGGCATTCTGCATGGAATTTTTACCCGAGAAAGCGGAAAAAGCAAAGAGCCTTATAAAAGTTTGAATGTCGGTTTCGGCGTTGGAGACGATCACCGGGCTGTTTTGGAAAACAGGAAAATTATTTCCCGGTGCATCAATGCAAGGGACCTGGTTTTTTTAAACCAGGTTCACGGCAGACGCGTTGTTGTATTTGCTAAAGAAAGTTATTCGCATCAAATGGTTGATGAACATGATGATCGTAAAAAAGAATCTGCGGGAAATGTGGATTATTGGAC
>JBAUWG010000057.1:0-6178 GCA_049583675.1 Desulfobacterales bacterium
GTTTTTGTAGAGATCGGATTTTCGGCGTGAACAGTTATCGGGGATGCAAGGAAAAAAAGTAGACAGCATATGAAAGTAACGCATTTGGCAATGGCGTTGGAAGGCACAATCATGTTTTATTCACCTCCGTTCTTGGTGAAATGATTTTTTTCAACTCAACATTGACGAATTCGTAAAAAATCGAATCCATCAAAAATTGCGGGACAAGGTATAATCGGCGATCATCAATAGGGTCTCTTTGGTTTCTGTATGGTTAAAGACGGCGAGCCCTTCTTTTGCATGTCGAACATAGTCTGCTGCAAGATTTTGAGTATACGTTCGGCCGCCATACTTGTCTATCATTTTTATCAATATTTTAAAATCGTTAATAGAAAAATTCCTGCTTCTGATGATATTTTCCATGAGCGCTCTATCTTTTGGGACGGCCGACTCAAGCGAATAAATAACCGGCAAGGTTAATTTGCCCTCTTTGAGGTCTGCACCCACTTCCTTGCCGAGCACGTCAGTGTCGCTTGAATAGTCGAGAAGGTCATCCACCATTTGGAAAGCCATACCAAGGTTGAAGCCGTAATCCGACAGCGCATCGACTTTTTTCAAAGGGACATCTGAAATCAGGGCTCCCGAACGGCATGTCCCCCGAAAAAGTACAGCGGTCTTACGCTCTATAATCTCCATATACTCTGCCTCGGTCAGATCCAAATGGCCTTTTCTCATCAACTGGTGAATCTCTCCCTGGGACATGTTCTCGGTGATATTCGATACCACTTTGATAAGATCCGGCCGTTTTGTTTCCGCGGCAATGGCCAGCGATCGCGCCAGCAAAAAATCTCCCACGAGAACTGCGGTGGGATTTCCCCATATGGAATTGGCCACGGGTTTGCCCCTCCGCAATGTCGCTTCATCGACGAGATCGTCATGTAAAAGGGTGGCGGCATGAAGATATTCGAAAATGGTTGAAAACACCTTGTCATAGCCTTCGTCATAACCGCAAATTCGAGCCGACAGGACCATGAGTAAAGGTCTTAATCGCTTCCCCCCGCTGAATAATATATGGCCGGCAATTTGGGATACCAGGTCTAAATGCGGGTTTAAGTTTTGCTCAAGGGCGACTTCAATTTCTTCAAGGTCCTTTTTTACCCGTGCCAGAATTTTATACTTTAAATCACTCATACCGCTTTTCCCATAAGATCATATTCAGAGGCCTCTTCAATCTTGACACGAACAAAGGATCCGACGAGCTGGTTTCCGGAATGAACATCGGTGATGCCGTCCACTTCCGGAGCCTGAAAAAATGTTCTCCCCCTGCACAGGTTGTTGCCGAGGGACGCTTCCACAAGGACTTTATAGGTTTTGCCGATGTGTTTTCGGTTATTGATCAGCGATATTTTTTGCTGTAAGGACATGAGGAGATCATAGCGGTTCATGGCCACGCTTTTAGGGATATGATCTGAAAGCCGGTGGGAAGAAAGATCTTCAGCGTCGGAATAAATGAATACCCCGAGGTTGTCGAAACAGATGTCCTGCACAAATTTCAAAAGCCTTTCAAAATCATGATCTGTTTCTCCCGGAAAACCGACGATGACCGCTGTTCTGAGAGCGGCATCGGGGACAGCGGATCGGATATTGTCAAATAGCCGATACAGATCTTCTGATGTATAATTACGGCCCATCTTTTTAAGTATGCCGTCGCTCGCATGCTGAATCGGGACATCAAAATAAGAACAAATGTTTTTGCGTTCGGCAATCGCCTGAATATAAGAATCTTCGATACTTTCTACATGGCCGTAAAGTATTCTGATCCAGATATCTTCGGACAATGTTGAAATTTTTTCAAGCAATCGATAAAGGGGTACGCGAGGGTTAAGATCGGCGCCATAATGGGTGGTATCCTGCGCGATTAAAATGAGCTCCTTGACGCCGGACGAGATCATGTCGCGTGCTTCGTCTACAATATCCTCAGGCCGGCGGCTCCTTTGTTTTCCCCTGAGTCTCGGAATGATGCAATATGTGCAATGCCGGCTGCATCCTTCTGAAATTTTGAGATAGGCCATGCAAGCAGAACTCCGAATCCTGAGTGAATTCTGCCCGGAATAAATGCATTCATTCGGGTCCGGCAAAAAACAGCGACGATCATTCAGTCCGCCGTTGACGGCTGATACAATCTTATCTAAAGCGCCGGTGCCTAAAAATATATCAACTTCCGGCAAGGATTCGGCAATTGCTTCCCTGAAGCGTTCCGGGAGACATCCGGTCACGATAAGACGCCGGCAGTCCCCGCTGAGTTTGTATTTTGCAAGCTCTAAAATGGTGTCGATGGATTCATTGACGGCGGATTCAATAAAACTGCACGTATTGACAATGATCGTGTCGGCATTTTCAGGATTTTGCGTGATGAATCCTCCGGACTTTATCAAGCGACCCAGCATTAATTCGCTGTCCACGAGGTTTTTCGCGCAACCTAAACTGGCTAAATAAAATTTCATGAACTTCCTACAAATGTCAAAGGCTCCCGGAACGTGTCGGCAGCCTTAATGATAACTTAAAAAGATGAAAGCGTATTCTTAGCAACGTACGATATTAAATTTGAAAGCAACGACGATTCGTTAGGCTGCTTGATCTGCCTTGTTCTTCCCGGCAAATCAGCCGTTTAATTTTTTAATTTCTTCCGAAATCAGTGGCAAAATCTCGAAAAGATCTCCTTCTATGCCGTAATCGGCCTTGGAAAATATGGGTGCTTCCGGATCTTTGTTGATGGCCACAATGACTTTGGATGAAGACATTCCGGCAAGATGCTGAATGGCGCCGGATATGCCGCAGGCAATATAAAGATTCGGAGATACGACCTTACCGGTTTGCCCCACCTGGTCTGCAGCAGACCGCCAGCCTTCATCCACCGCGGATCGTGATGCACCTACGGCACCGTGAAGCAGTTTTGCCAGTTCCTCGAGAGTGCCGAAATCCGGGCCTCCCACCCCCCTTCCGCCGGAAACGACGATATCCGCTTCGGTCAGTTCGACTTTGCCGGTCTCCAGATGTTTTTCAATGAATTTTACTGCGGTCGTACCGATATCGACTTGTATTTTTTCAATGGATCCGGCGCCATCGGCTTTGGCAATTTTCAAGGCATTAGGGCGAATGGCCAGGATTTGCGGTTTTCCCTCGAGCACAACATCCGCGAGAATTTTACCGCCGAACATATATCGGGTTGCCGTAAGATCGTTGTTTTCAAAACGAACGGCAACACAATCCATGGCAAGCGGTGCATTCAGGTGCGCGCTCAGTCGTGCGGCAATATCCTTGCCCTGGGTGGATGCCCCCAATATCACAATATCCGGTGTTTCTTCGTTCATGACATCGGCGACCACATTACCGTATGCATCCGGCAAATATTCGGCAAGGGCAGGATCATCTGCCATAATGATCCTGTCTGCCCCGAATTGGCCAAGTGTTTTTGAAATGCCATCGATATTATTTCCCAAGACCAGGGCGGCAAGTTCACAGCCCAGCTGATCGGCAATTCGCCGCCCCTCGCTCAATGTCTCGTAAGTTACTTTACGAAACGCACCCTCTGATTGTTCTGCGATTGCGAGTACCCTCTCTGCCATATTAATCTCCCTCTGAAACCTTTGAAAAACATCCCTTTTTGCCCAATTTCTGTGTCAGGCTCGAATTTTAATCCTCGAAATACTAAGTGCATTCCTCTGGTTAAAATCTTCGCCTTCCTTGAACTTGGACCCCGGTTAAATATTAAATGCGAATTTAACTGGGCAGGCAAAAATGAATATTTTTCAAAGGTTTCCCTTGTTAAAAAACCTTTACTTCTTCATGCAATATTTTGACAAGCTTGGCTGCTTTTTCCTGTGCGGATTCACCGTCTATCATAATGCCGCGCTTGCGATCAGCAGGCGTTTTCAAAGAAACGATTTTTGTCAGCGGTTTCCCAACGTCTTCGGGGTCGAGCCCGATGTCTGAAACCGTTTTCATATTAATGGGCTTCTTTTTTGCTTTCATGATCCCCGGAAGAGAGGCATACCGGGGCTCGTTGATGCCGCGCTGGGTGGTAAAAAGGGCCGGAAGCGGGGTTTGAAGAACGACGGTCCCACCTTCGACGGTTCGATGGCATGTCATTTTACCATCGGAAATTTCCTGCTTGATCACCATGGAAATATGGGGAATGCCCAAAAATTCCGCGGTTGCGGGTCCGGCTTGAAAGTTGTCGTCATCCACTGCCCGCTGGCCGGCGATGATCACATCAAAAGGGATATCTTTAAGCGCTGATGATAGTATCTTTGCGGTGGTCAACCCGTCGTAAACAATGCCGGCGGGAGCATTGATCAAAATCCCCTTGTCTGCACCCATGGCCAGGGCGGTTCTGATGGCTTCAACGGTTCTTTCCGATCCTACCGAAAGGATGGAAACCGATCCCCCATGCGCTTCCTTGATTCGAAGCGCTTCTTCAACCGCGAATTCGTCATAGGGATTGATGACCCACTTGATATCGTTTGTTTTAATCGATATCCCGTCTTCCGCAATCCCGATGAGCGATTCTGTTGCCGGAACCTGTTTGAGAAATACGACAATTTCCACTTTCTTTACCTTTCCTTTCATGCAGCGTGTGATGTGAGGTTTTGATCCACTGTAACTCATTAAAAAAACAAATAAGATACTCTATGAACTAGAAGCCATCTCAAAATTAGGATTTTCGGTCGAGATCAAGACGAGGCCGAGGATCAACCCGGAGGCATACTCAAGTATGCCGAGGACTTGAGACGAGGGCTCAACGCCGATATCGGGCGAAAAGACTTTTTTGAGATGGCTTCTAAAAAAAATTACAGGACTTATCCTTGGATGTCAATAAGATTGTGAAACCTCCACGAAAACAGAAAATAGAAAAGAGGAAATAGGAAATAGGAAAGAGGAAAAAGCATAAGGAAAACCACGGATGAACACGAATAGACACAAATATTGTGAAATATGAGAAGGCAAGAAAGTGTAGGAGCAAGAAGGTGAGAAGATGGGACGGTGGGAAGGTAAGAGGATTGGCAATTCTCAAAACCTCCGACGCCTGGTCGCCTCCGGCGCCGCCGAAGGCGGGTAAACTTCTGATTTTCTAACCTTCTAAACTTCCTGTTTTTATCCTGGTAAAAAGCCTTTTGAATAGTGGTCGACCAGGGCGCCGCTTTTCGTCTGGGTGACGATGAAACATTCGGTGCTTTCCAGCTGGTTAACCAAATCGAGCCCCTTTTTATCGCCGAGAACCATAACGGCAGTGGCCAGTCCGTCTGCAAAGGTGCAGGTGTCCGCTAATATCGAAACGCTGACAACGCGGTTATCCACAGGATATCCGTTTCTGGGATCGATGATGTGGGAAAAACGTTTGCGATGGACTTCAAAGAAATTCCGGTAATCACCGCTCGTTGCAAAACCTTTATCGTGTATGTCAACAACTTTGTAGACTTGATTAAAAGGGGCGTTTTCCTGGGGCCTGTTGATCCCGATTCGCCACTTTTTACCGTCTTTTCGAAAACCTGACGCGAACACCTCGCCGCCGATTTCCACGAGAAAATTGTTTATCCCATTGTCTCGAATGAGCGCCGCGACCTGATCCACACCGTACCCTTTGGCAATGGAGGCGAGATCCAGGAATATAGATGCCTTTTTTTTGACAAGATAGTGATCCGGTGAAATTTCAATATTATTGAATCCAACCGCGGACAACAATGCGTTTATCTGCGATTTTTCAGGAACCGTCTGTCTGATTTTGCCATTTCCGAATCCCCAGAGGTCAACCAGGGGCTTGACAGTGCCGTCCCAGGCCCCGCCGGTCTCTTCATATATCGTCTTTGCAACGGTCAATACATTATAAAAATCATCGGAAATTTTAAATTTATCGCCGACTTTTTGATCTATGTTGAACCGGCTGATTTCACTGTCTTTTCTAAAAGTGGACATGCTTTCGTTGATGTCTTCGAGACGGGCGTCGATTTTTTTCTGAAGGTTTGCCGTAGGGGTAAACATCCCTGCAACCACTTTGATATGGTAAGTGGTTCCCATGGTTTTTCCTGAAAACGCCACTTCCTTTTTCAGTCCGCACCCGACCAATAACAACAGGAATAAAAATAAAAGGATTGTTTGAAGATATTTTAAAATGGAATCAATTTTGGATAAGTGTTTTTCC
>JBAUWG010000058.1:0-3609 GCA_049583675.1 Desulfobacterales bacterium
GTCTTCGGTCACGGTCCCGATGCAGGCAAAAGCAAGGCCGCTGAAAAGCTGCTCGAACGCTGTCTGATGTCGCGGATCGATGGTGACGATAAACCGGCCGGCCGATTCCGAAAACAACACCACATCATCGCGGTCTGTCTGCTCCGCGGGGACGGCCCCGAGATCGATGGCCATGCCGAGGTCCCCCCCCATGGCAACCAAGGCCAGGTGCACTCCCAACCCGCCCCGATAGATGCCGTGGACGGACGCCACGATTTCTCTATCTATGGCCGTTCCCAGCGCGCGATATATTGGAATGAATTTTTCCGGGACCACTTCCGGAACATTCAGGCCGATATACCCCAAATGGGCATAATACTCCGAGCCTCCGAGCTCGTTCCGGGTGGCGCCGAGGATATAAACGAGGTCCTGGCCCATCTTGCTGTCCATGGTGGTGCATTTATGGATATCCCTGACAATGGACGTGGCTGAAAATTGAAGGGTCTCAAGGGCTGAAACTTTGTGGGTCTCCTGGTAGGGTCCTTGAAGGTGTCCGTCGACATACATGCTGTCTTTACCCGAAAGGAGCGGTATTTCGTACGCCAGACAAATATCGCGCAATGCCCGGCACGACCTCACCAGTTTGGCGGCCTTTAACTTGGCGTCCGGATTATTTTGAGGATGAAATTGAATACTGGGCCAGCAAAAATTATCCACTCCGCCGATCTGGTCGAGATCCGCTCCCACCGCCACCAACCGGCGAACCGCTTCATCGATGGTACAGGCGGTCATATGATAGGCGTCTATGGCCGAATACGCCGGCAACAGGGCCTGGGTAAATGCAAGACCCCGAGAGGAACCCAGCACCGGCCGTATCACCGCCGCATCGCTGGGGACATCACGTTGGGTTCCCACCAGGGGCTTAACGACACTGGTGCCCTGGACTTCGTGATCATACTGCCGGGATATCCATTCCTTGGCGCAGATATTGGAACGCGACAAGATATCCAGCAGCAGTGTCTGGCAGTTGCCGGGCGATTTCAGCACAGGTTCGTACAGACCGCGGCGTTTTGGCGGCAGCCACTCGGCGTCAAACTCCCACTGCGGAAAACCCGAGGCCGTGAAATTCATATCGATATAAGCACATGGCGCACCATCGTAAGTGATAGAGAGTTTGCCTGAATCCGTGTATCGCCCGATAACCGTGCTTTCGACGGCATGCAGTTTCGACAGGGCCAAAAAACGCTCGAGGTCTTCGGGCCGAACCGCAACGGTCATCCGCTCCTGGGACTCTGAAATCCAAATCTCCCACTGATCGAGCCCCGCATATTTCAACGGTACTTTTTCAAGCTGAATGTCGCATCCATTGCTGAACCGCGCTGATTCCCCCACCGACGAGGAAAGCCCTCCGCCGCCGTTATCCGTAACAAACTGAATCAACCCCTCATCCCGTGCATCCAACAAAAAATCATGCATTTTTTTCTGGGTATAAGGATCGCCGATTTGAACATGGCCCGCCGGTGTGTGTTCGGAAAATGTCTCCGAAGATGCCGTGACCCCGTGGATGCCGTCCTTGCCCACCCGGCCGCCGCACATCATCACGAGATCCCCCGGAGATGTTTTCTTTTGTTCCGCGGGTTTTCCCATGATTTCGGCGGGCATTATCCCCACTGCCGTAACGAAAACCAGGCATTTCCCCAGGTACCCCTGATCAAAAAGGACCTGGCCGAATGTTGTGGGAATTCCGCTCTTGTTTCCCCCGTCACGGACGCCCTCGATCACACCGTCCAAAAGCCGTCTGGGATGAAGATGGGGACGAAGCGGTCCTTCGTAATCCCTGGGTCCTACGCAAAATCCGTAACCACCCATCACCAGCTTGGATCCCTTTCCGGTCCCCAAGGGATCACGGTAAACGCCCACGATACCGGTAATGGCGCCGCCGTAAGCTTCCATGTTGGATGGAGAATTGTGGGTTTCTCCGGTAATGACATAGTAGTGATCATTATCAAAGCGCGCGACACCGGCATTGTCCCACAACACCGATATCACCCACGGCTTTTTTTTCTTGAGTGCCAGGGTGGGCGCTTCGATGCAGGTCTTGAAAAGATTGTCCACAATGGTTGTCTCTCCGGTCTCGAGATCCCGGTATCGAAACAACCCCCGAAACGTATTATGATTGCAGTGATCGCTCCTGGACTGGGAGATATATTCCAGTTCGACATCGGTAGGATCCGATAATCCTTTTGAGGCCCGTTCGGTGTGAACCTTCTTGTTTGTGAAATAGGATCTTACAAAGGGAATGTCCGCCGGATTCAGTGCGAGACCCCGTTCATCGCTGATCCGTTTTAGGGTCAAATCGCTGTGAACTGGAATCGTGGTTACGCTGGGGGTGTGGTTGAGGATCACCTTGGGAATGATCATGCCGGTCCCTGCTGCCGGATCCCATTCATCAATGGAGAAAATCTTCCATTGCTGGACAATGTCATTGGCCAGAAGCTCCCCGGCAATAGTATTGGCGTCTTTAATATCCAGCCCTTTCCCCTTCAGGCAAAACCGCTTGGAGGTGTAAATCGCTTCATCCGAAGCGAATTTTAGATCCAGGATATCTTCCACCGCCTCAACAGCAGTGCTTCCGGGATTGTCTCTGACACCCGGTCGAAAGCCGACCCATATCGTCCAATCAAATTCGATGCCAAGGGGATCATAAGAAGAAATCTGTGTGACCGGATTGGTAAAAATTTGGGTTTGGATGGTTTCGAGCTGATTTGCCGGAAGATCCGCATCGATGGTAATCACCTGAATGCTGCGAATGCTGTGGATCTCAAGCCCGAAGTAATCTTTCGCTTTCCGCCGGATCCCGTCACCTTCGGCATCAAACAGCTCGGGTCTGAGTGCAATTTCAAGTCGATGCGGCATTAACTCAACAATATCCGTGCAATATCATTATAAAAGACATAGATCATCAGTAGAATCAATACAAATATCCCGGCCTGCTGCGCCACCTCGCGCACCTTGAGGCTTACCGGATGTCCGATGGCGGCCTCAATAAAAAAGAAAAGAAGATGTCCGCCGTCCAAAACCGGTATGGGGAGAAAATTCAATATGGCGAGATTGATGCTGATCAGCGCAATGAAAAAGACTAAATTCACCACCCCTTCTTTGGCTTGCTGTCCCGCCATTTGTGCGATCATTATCGGTCCGCCCAGTGTTTTCGGAGAAACAGCTCCTTCCAGGAGCTTTACGACGCCTTTTATGGTCAGGGCGGTGATTTGGTAGGTCTGCTTGACGCTCTCGGAACAGGCCTGGAAAAAATTCAACTCTTTTTTAAACACTTCGCCTGACGCGGTGACGCCGATAACATACCGCTCCCTGTCCTCGTTAAATATATTTTTAAACGCCTTTTCTTCCGGTGTAACGTCTTTTGTGAGAAGGGCGCCATCGCGGCGTATGGTCATCTTAAGCGTCATACCTTTGCTGGCCATAATCGCATTGGCCATGTCTTCCCAGCTGGTAACGCTTTTACCGTTTATAGATACGACATGGTCCCCTTTTTGCAACCCTGCCGTATAGGCGGGCGCGTTTTGAGTCACATCCCCGATAATGGGTTTTAATATCAAAAGCCCCAAAAAT
>JBAUWG010000059.1:0-5157 GCA_049583675.1 Desulfobacterales bacterium
CAACTATATGCCTGTGGTTATTTTTTTCGCATGCCTTGATCTCGAACAAAAATCCTCATTTATGGATGGACACTAGTTGGTTGCTTCCGGGCATGTTTCTATCCCCCGGTTAAAGATTTCAAAGGCAATTTCAAGCGTTGATCTTAAGAAATCTTTTTTACTGTCAATCAATCTTTTACTCTCCTCCCAAAGAACAACACCTGAAAAAAAGGCCCATACAATGTCGGCGAGTGCTACCGAGTGCCTGTCGATGAAATCTCCTTTTTCAATTCCTTCTTCAAATACTCTTGCCATCGATCTAAATGATTGTCTGGACAACTCTTTGATATCTGATAGTAAATGAGGTGATAAATTTTTAAGCGTTTCACTGGATTGCAAATGGAACATATTGATCAGTACGAGAGGATCAAACTCATAAACCTCATATAGAGCTTCTTTTAAAGCCGTCAATTTTTGTTTGGGTTCCTGATACTTTTCATTATGCACATGCTCCAGCCGAATGCTCATATATTGCAGTATTCTTAGCGAGAGTGAAGCAAACAGCTCTTCTTTGTTCTTGAAATAAAGATAAATCGTGCCGGGGCTGAGCTCCGCTTCCTTTGCAATGTCTTCCATGGTTGCCTTGTTGAAGCTCTTTTGAGAAAAGACTCTTTTTGCTGCAACCATTATTTGCTGCCGCCGCCGCCCTTTTTCTCGCTCTTTTCTTTCTTTGATACCCATAGCATCCTGAACCATATTTATTTAATTAAGGATTATATAGATGGTGCTTTTTATTTAGTCAAGCAAATATATTCACTTTTTAACAATCAAACCTATATTTTCAGGAAATTGACCGGAAAGAAGGTTTAACCAGCTGAAGATAATAAGATAAATATGATAAAACTAACCGCTGACAATTTTTTTAAGATGAGGATTTTCTATAAAAACATCCAGAGTGGCTTTAAGAATTTTAAGCTCTTTCAGACTGTTAAACGTCAGCCTAAGCGTATAGGTTGAACCTTCAAAATTAACTGGAGGAATTAATTCCAATCCTTTCACCAGGTTCATTTTTTTGAGATGTTCTTGGAAAGATTGTTCTGAGGCGGTGATGGCCGGAAAACGTCGCTGTTTTAAATATATTCTGATTTTACGTGCCTTTAGGTTTTTGTCCAAATCCTTATTTTCAAAAATGTTTTTCAATTGAGGGGCGTCAAGAACCTGTGTGACCGCTATGTCTTCACGAATAGCAATTTCTTTGACCTGGGTCAGGATTTCTCTTTGTTTGTTAAGACTCAGCGTAAGGGCGTTAAACAGCGTTATGAGCCCTTCTGCATCATCCATTGGCAATTCAGCGAGCTCCAATGCCATGGCAAGAGTGATCGTATTGGAAAGTATGCTGTTTTGAAGTGATTCCGAAATATCATAAATAGTTTGGATCTTTTTTATCATTGACGGATGCTCAGAAAGGCCCAATACCGGCAGTGCTTCGGCCAGCAGGTCGACATCTTTATAAAATCCGGATAACATCATGAAACACTTTGATTTTTCGATGATGTTCAGAGGTCTTTGAAACGCATTATCCATAATTGCATATTTGACACAATTGAATCTGTCGGTATCGGAATCCAAGACCCTGGCCCTGAGTTCGAGCCAATTTAAACGCCGGCATGCGTCAATTCTGCGGAATCCGGAGATAATCGTATATCCTGTTTCATTTTCCAATAACAATGGAAGGTTCAACAGACCCAGATTCTTTATTGAAACGATCAAACCATCATTTTTTTGTTCGGTAGTGATACGGAAAGAATCATCATCAATGTCGATCCGAGACAGGTCTACGATGTGTTCTCTAAAGCACATGGGGCTATTTTTATCTAATAGATTTTACCCAATAAGTTGTTGAAATGCTTCACGATATTTATTGTACGTATTCGAAATCACATCTTGTGGCAGGGACGGTGCCGGGGGTTTTTTGTTCCACTGAATAGACAACAGGTAGTCTCTGAGGTATTGCTTGTCAAAACTTTTTTGCGGTCCGCCGGGTTGATAAAATTCCAGAGGCCAGAATCTAGATGAATCCGGTGTTAAAATTTCATCGATGAGTATGAGCTTGTCTTCCAAGATGCCGAATTCAAATTTCGTATCGGCGATGATGATACCCTTTTTATGCGCAAGAGCAGCCCCCTTTTTGTAGATTGCGATACTGAGCTCTCGGACCTTGTCGGCCAACCGTTTCCCAATCATTTTTACGGCGTTATTAAAATCGATATTAATATCATGAACCCCTGTTTCCGCTTTGGTCGAAGGGGTGAAAACAGGTTCGGGAAGCTTGGCGGATTCTTTCAAACCTGCGGGAAGTTTGATGCCGCAGACTTCACCGGAAGCCTGGTAATCATTCCAGCCCGATCCGGATATATAACCTCTTACGATACATTCAATAGGCAGAGGTTCCGTCTTTTTAACGAGCATGCTCCTTCCACGAAGTACATCCATGTGAGGTCTGCAACTTTCAGGATAATCATCAACATCTCCGGAAATCACATGATTGGGTAAAAGCGGTTTCATTATATCAAACCAATACAACGAAATTCGGGTTAAAATTTTGCCCTTTTCGGGGATAGGATCCGGCATAACCACATCAAATGCGGAAATTCGATCAGTGGCCACCATCAACAGCTCATTTCCAAGATCATATACGTCCCGCACCTTGCCCCGTTTGATTAAGTTTATTCCTTTAAAATTTGTTTCGACAACAGCCTGTTCCATTCAATATCATCCTTTCAGAAGACGCGGTCTTTTATGCATTTGATTCGGAAAACGCTTTAATATATTTTCGCAAAATTTCAAATGTTGATTCATCTGTCTCGAGGAACTGGATACCGAATTCAAATGTATCATTTTCACCGGGTTGAGAAAAAATAATTTGTCCCTTGATATTGATGAGTTCGTCTGCAAGACCTATGGATAGCGCTATGGAATATTTTGGATCAATCGAGACATATGTTTCCAAGAGGATCCCGTCTTCGCTGATATTCAGCGTCCTCCCCATTCCTTGGGACACAATTTTTTCGGTTTCGTCAATACAACTGTACGATATCAGATTAAGTGCCTGAATCCTTGGGCAATGTCTTCTTTCATTTATCACCATGCTCTTTACCCTACCCTTTACCCTCTTTTCACTTTCCTGTTTGCTATTGTTTATTCCGAAAGTTTTTTTTATGGAATTCGCATACAAGCCTGGAGGTGACCGATATGCATGTTGCAACATGTTCGATAAAATTTTTGAAAGTTGGTGTCAGTTCCTGGTATTCTTTCCGGAAGTCATCCGGATCCATTGGGTCTATCTGGAGGTTTTCAGATCCGAAGACAGAAGCATCAAAAGGTTCCTGCCCCAAATCAAGAAATGGAATATTGCCGAAAAAATCGCCCGCGTGCA
The DNA here is from genome assembly GCA_049583675.1 of Desulfobacterales bacterium. GTDB lineage: Bacteria > Desulfobacterota > Desulfobacteria > Desulfobacterales > UBA11574 > UBA11574. Next base: position 3,416 of record JBAUWG010000059.1, read on the forward strand.
GACTGGCCAAAGGCACATAGCCATTTTGGGTATGACGAACGATATAAGCTTCTCCTTCAGTGATTTCAAATAACTTTTTTTCGCTGTCTCCCTGGTTGATGATTTGTTTTTTGACGTGAATATAATCCTCCGACCGAAGCTTATTCAAATAAGCATCCACTGCCATATCAGTCGCTTGCTTCATCCTTCTATCAAGACTTATGGAAAGGTTTCTGAATGAGTTGGACATACGCAAGAAGTCTACGGACAGGCGACGCGAGTCAAGCACGCCCAATTGGACTTTGGTAACCGCAGAAATCGCTGCACTTCGCACGGTTCCTTCCAGCATTAAAAATGAAGCAACACTGCCGATAAATGCGCCTTCACCGATTCTAAGTATTTTTAGCGGTCCTGCGGGAGTTTCTCTGGCAAGTTCTGCAACCCCTTCCAATATAACCCATAACCACCCGCCATGTTTCCCTTCCGCGACGATTTTGTGACCGGCGCCGATCTCTTCTTCGTCAACGATATAGGTATAGTCGATGAGTGGTCCCTTGATAACCGGCAATCCGGGTGCATTTCCATGGGATGATTTTTTAGAGAATGTCACTGGGCCCAGCCTTTCGATCCGACCATCGTCCAGCATGCTCAACGCATCGAGGATCAGTTGCATGCGACTTTTATGAATGATGCGTTCACAGGTAACATTTTCATCAATGAACTCAAATTCCCCATCACCCCACCCAAAAAGTGAGTTCGCGGCCTCAAGCCCCACCAAAGATCCAGCCGACGCATTCACGGGATTTCCATTGACGAAATATATTTTACCCGGGGTTTGAGCATATTTGCTTTTAATGATCAGAACACCTGTACTTGTATTTGATCCGAGAAATTGTAATATATCACCGAGACTCAAAAATTTAAGATTTCCTGCGAGAGCAAAATTTCCCATTTTAATTCTTGCTATTCTAATCTCATTTCTTTTTTTAACGATATTAATGTTAACTTCAAGCATTCCTTTAATGTTGCGCCAACACCTTGACCGGTAAGGGCACTGGCAGGAAAAGAAGGCACCTTCAATTGTCGGTTCAAGTCCTTTTCCATTTGCTCCAACGACATAATCGGAAGGGCTTCCCCCGCAAGATCTCTCTTATTGTGCTGGATAACAAGGGGAATTTTTAAAATACTGATCCCATACTCTTTTAAATTATGTTGAAGATCTTTCAAAGACAACATGTTTTTTTCTCGTCTTACTGCCAATGAGTCGGCAACAAAAATAACGCCGTCAACGCCTTTTAATACCAGTTTTCTGGTGGATCTGTATTGCACCTGACCGGGAACGGTGTAAACCTGCATTCTGACATCAAAACCTTTTATTTCTCCAAGTCCCATGGGCAGAAAGTCAAAAAACAGGGTCCGATCGCCTTCGGTATCAATTGAAACCATTTCGCCGGTCACCTGTTTTGTAAAGGTCTTATAGATATATTCCATATTGGTTGTTTTGCCGCATCTTCCAGCACCGTAATATACGATTTTACATTCGATCTGCCGTTTTTTAAGGTTCAATATAGCCATATCTTGTCAGCTCCGCATCGTAAAATTAAAGATTACGTCTCGATAATTCACAATCTAATGAGTGTCCATCCATAAATGGTCTTTTTGCCCGATCTCGGCGTTATGCTCAAAAAATAATCCTCGGAATATCAACTATATGCCTGCGGTTATTTTTTTCGCATGCCTTGATTTCGAACAAAAATCCTCAT
>JBAUWG010000060.1:0-3529 GCA_049583675.1 Desulfobacterales bacterium
TATGCCGCGTCCGTGCCTTTGGATGAAATCCAGGAGGCGACCCCATCCGTATTTTCGGTAAATCCAGAAGATAAAAGGCCGGCCGTAGATTTTATAGCCGTAATGTCCCGGCCACAGCTCGGGATGGTTGCTGATCAAGTCTATCTTAGGGAGCATGCTGGTATGAAAGATTTCGACCGAGATGGGATCCAGAAGGGTTTGGTTCCGGTATAATTTGTATAATAGGGCGCAGATGCCGTCTATAATCCATTCCGGCAACACAATATTGGGTGAAATGATTTCCCCGAACACCTTATGCACCTTGGAAGGGATGCCGGCACGAATGCTGAATATCGCCTGTAAACAAAGACCCCTGAATAGAAAATAGCTCCAAGGGTCGGACTCGGTGTAGCCGTCTTCCATGATGCCGGGGGCTCGCAAAGGGATGCGGATCTCGCGATGGGGAAACATGTTTACGCGCACTTCGGGCAGATCCAAATCTTCGTCCAGAATCACATGCAGCGGGTAGTGAATCGTTAAATCTTTGCTTGAAAGGAAAGCAACGATTTTCGAATAGTTTTCAAGCAACCGTGCGGCAATTTGATTCTCCTTTCCGGGAAAATAAAGGTGGAGTCCGTTTCTCTCAACCCGCTGCAGCGCCCAACCGTTGACAGCCGAAGATGCGAGCAACAGCAGTACTAAAAGCGCAATTCGTCTGATCAACTGTGCCACTCCTCAATATCCGGAAAAAGGATGAATAAGTCTATGATGGGACAGATACTATAACCTCCTGAGTATCACCGGCAGTGGTTACAACAAGGAAATGATATTCATTGACGGAAGTGTCCGCCAATAGTTCGTAAATACCGAAATAGCCCAAAGCGTCCATTGGTATCCCGTTGACCGAAATGATTTCATCACCTCCTCTGAGTCCTTGTTCCCACGCAAAACTCCCTTCTTCTACATAAATGATATCGCCGGCATTGTATATGTTTATCTGGAGTCCTGTTCTTTGTATGCCGCTGTTTTTGATGTGGCTTCTGTCATCATAACGATCCAGTTTAACCACATCTTCGGAAAACTTGAAGATGGTCAGAAACTCCCTGAAGAAAGTGCCCCCGACAGCCGGCCAGCTTCCGACCTGGACAATGATTTCATCCGGACATGCCGTGCCGGCACAGTAACCGGTCAATGGGACATAATCGACCATCTCGGAACCGTTTACATTGAAATTCACAGACTTAAAAAGCACATCCGGTTTCGGGCTCAAAGAATCCAGCATCGAAGCGGTGATTCTCGTATAGGCCGCTCCCGTGTCGAGAAGACGGGTCCCCTGGGGTATCCCTTTTAGAGTCATATTTGTGAAAGGCCTGTCCGTTTCGTAGTGGATGGGTATCGTCACCAGACCGGTCGAGCCGTTTTCAAGGACATCATAAAAATAAATCAATTCACTTTTGGAATCAAAGGTTAAATCAAAGTTTCGTAGAAGGTCAACTCCGATTATTCCGTTGAAATAGCCATCCTTGGTTTGGGTGAAAGCCGAATCAACGGACCGGGCCAAAAAGTGATGAAAGCATATGTCGTTTTCAAGACAAAGGCTCGATATAAAAACATCCCCATTTGCGTTGCCGAATATTCCGGCAGGAACCTCGGTTCTTGATGAACCCGTATCCACCAGCATGGCAAGGGGTGTTGACCCGTTGGCGACGGCACGAACAACGAAAAGCGAGCCATGTACCAGTCTTGCCGCTACGGGAGTCTCGATATCACCGCCTGAAATGGACAGGGGTGCCGCGCTGTCTCCGCCGCTTCCGCAACCCCAAAGGAGAAACAAAATCAACAGCATCGTAAGGGTCATCGAACAAATTCTTAAGACATTCATTTTCGTGATTCTCAAAATCACAGTTCCACTCTTAGTATAAGGTTGTCCGGGATCACTCTTTTTTCTGGTAATCCGTCTTTACTTTTTTGAGTTTTGTGAAAAATTCCTCATTGGAGATCATCCCTTTCTCCATAAGGAGTTGGGTTAATGTCTCAATCATGATCGAATTTGCCATTAAAACTTCTTGAAACCTTTCCAGTTCTTTTGGGTCAAATTTTTCAGCCATCTCTTTCCCCTTTGTGGTTTAATGGTTTTTGTGATGCGCCATATAACATGAATATACCTGATGTCAAAAAAAGCCTTCGCGCCCCGCCTTATTGTTTCACCCGATGGGTTGCCCGATCCATAAGGAATTTGATTCTCTCTGCCCAGAACTTGAAGGCCTCTTCGGCGGATCCCCACTTGGTGAACCGCGCCTCAAACCCGGCTTTTCTCTCGTCCTGAGCAACCGCGATGACATCGTTGGTCATAGAGTCAAGGGCCATAAACTCGGCGCCTGTCGCGCCCGAACCGGTCCAGGACCCCCCAGCGCCTTTCTTTATGACGCTAATGGCCAATCCAACGGGGATCACCGTCGTGATGGCGCTCAAAACAGGCCGGCTCTGTTTAAGATCTGTAATCGCGATGCGAAACCGAATCACGTCAGGAGCTGGCTCGTGCACTATCGGGTAAGCAGCATTTAAGACATCGTAGATTTCCCGGTTGCATTTATCTGCCAGTTCTTTCATTTCATACGCATCGATGCCCTTGTATTCTGAATCGTCGGCAAAAAAGAAAACAATGCTGTCCAACATGATCTTATGGTATTTGCCAAAATCGACCCCCGGTTTAAACCATCGCTTCCCACCTTCCGGCCCGGGCTGCAAATATTGATAATAGCCGTTCAGGAAACCTTTTGTTTGTGGGGTTGATAAAGATTTTTTCGATACAGAGTCTGTCGATGCACAAGAGATGACGAAGCTTGCCAGCGCCATTCCCATAACCACTGCCATAACTTTCCTTATTGATGTTTTCATGGGTTTTTCCTTTATCATTTATAATATTTCAAGATTGTGAGGCTAACGCTTAGCGACTGGATTCATAAAGCTTTTGATGTATTGAGAATATTTATTTGTCATCACATAGAGATATACTGAACATCGTAATTTACCTTTTAGTGCCTGCTCTGTTGCCAAAACGCCGATGGCCTTTGTTTTTATTTTGATCAGTGCCGGTTTGATCGCCGGCTCCATTCCAATAAAGGGAATTGAGTAGTTTTTGCGTAAGAATACTATTGAAGAAGCCGTTATTGCGTTACATGCAACAACAATTATTTTGCATTCATTTTCGATGAGAAAATGAATGATCTTCTTAACTCGGGGTATTATTTCTTCGGAGTCTTTTGATCCATAGGGGCAGAATCCGCTATCGCCAAAATAGAGATGGTGTTCATTCGGCATAATCTTTATCAGTTCTTGCCAAACAGTAAGCCCGCCCACCCGGGAATCCATGACCCCAATCGGTTGTATGGACATATATGAACTTTCTTTATGTAACCCTAAATAGTGTCCATCCATAAATGAGGATTTTTGTTCGAGATCAAGGCATGCGAAAAAAATAACCACAGGCATATAGTTGATATTCCGAGGATTATTTTTTGAGCATAACGCCGAGATCGGGCAAAAAGAC
>JBAUWG010000061.1:0-3716 GCA_049583675.1 Desulfobacterales bacterium
GAGCATATCCTGCACCTCGGCCGGCAGATTGAGACGGGCGCCTTGTCAGCCAGAAAGGTCTTGCGAAGTGTGAAATTCGGTGAAGATGTTCCCGATGAAAGCGACGTCGAGCATAATTTTTTAAAAGCAGTCAAACTCATTAAAAAATTGCATGGTGCAAACCAAAGTCTTCGTGATCGGCTTGCAGCGGATAACCGGACCTCCGAAAAAAGACGGCGCATGTACAAGGCGACTATCAAACAGGCTAAGCGGATGGCTGATCTTTTGGAGGAATGGCGCATTAATCCCGAAATCATTGAATGCCTGGTGAATGAAATCCGCGGACAGGCTGATCGGATGGATTCCCTGAGATCCAGCGCATATCAACTTGCCGGCTTGGTAAATGCCTCGGCGGAGGAAGTGTCGGCGCATTTGGGGAATCAAAGTCGCTTCATGCGGTGGGCAGGATTGCGCAGTTCCCTGACAACCTCAGAGCGGGCGTCGATATATCAGGAACTAAAAAACGCTGTTCAATCGATTAAACAAATGGAAAAAAAGCTTGGCATGAATGCCGGGAGATTCCTGCGAATCCGGGAGAGGATCGAATTCGGCTGTCGGTCGGCCCAAACAGCCAAAAACGAATTCGTCACGGCGAATTTGCGGCTGGTTTTCAACATTGCCCGACGGTATTCGTCCGGAAAAATGCAGCTCTTGGATTGCATCCAGGAAGGCAATCTTGGCCTGATAAAGGCGGTCGAGAAATTCGATTATCGTTTTGGATTTAAATTCAGCACATATGCAACCTGGTGGATTAAACAGGCTATTTTTCGTGCCATTGACAATCATTCCCGTTTAATTCGAATCCCGGTGCATATGAATGAAAACCTCAAAAAAATCAAGCGCACATCAAAAAATTTGATAACGGAGGAATCCCCCGCCGGGCATACCGATGAAATTGCGGCCGAGTTGAATATTTCCCGCGAAAATGTCGATAGCATGTTGAAATTCGATGAAGAGCCGCTTTCGCTGAATACACCTTTGAGCGAACATGGCGGGCACGAATTGGGTTACCTCATTTCCGACGGAGAGCCGGGCGGCCCCCTGAATGCCGCCATCAATCATGATGCCGCCGAAAAAATCCGAAAGGTGCTTGCCACCCTAAGCCCCCGTGAAGAAAGAGTATTGCGCCTGCGGTTCGGCATCGGCGAAGCGAGCGATCACACCCTTGATGAAATCAGTCGGGACTTTGCGCTGACCCGCGAGCGTATCAGACAAATCGAAGCCAGAGCCTTGCAGAAGTTGCGGCATCCGACCCAGCTTCGTCAGCTGGCGTGCTTTATCGAAAACTGATTCGGCTTTTTTTCAACTGCGACCGCGCAGCGCAAGCTGGCAACTCTGGAAAATCAGGCCCCCTGCCAGAGCGATTAAACTGCTCAGCAAAAACAAGGTATATGAACCCGTGATTTCATAAACGTAACCATTGATGAAAAAACCCACCATCGATCCGAGACCGTAACTCATGGCATTGTTGACTGCCTGGCCCATGGTTTTGGCCTGTTCCGGCGCCAGACGATCAATGTAAAGGATGCTGGCCATGTGAAATGTGCCGTAGGTGACGGCATGCAGAATCTGGGACAGCAGAATGACTGCGGCCGACCCGGCCAAAAAAAGGATTATCCACCTGACAGCAGCCGTCAGAAAGGAGAAGAAGAGGACATTTTCCAATGTAAAACGGCCAAATATTTTATCGGATTTGATCATGACCAGGATTTCGGAGGTGGATGCGACGGCCCAGGCAATTCCAATGAAGGTGTTGTCGTATCCCAAATTTTCCAGGTGGATCGAAAAAAAGCCGTAGTAAGCGCCGTGGCTGGCCAGCATCAGAAACCCACAAAAAAGAAACACAACGGAACGTTTTGTCAGCAGCTTATCGGCGCTTTGCGCCCTGAGATCTTTACGGCGGATTTTGATGGCGGGGACGCGGATTGAAATAACCGCCAACATCAGAGAACCGGCTAAAATGAGTATCAGGATGATATCCACGGCATACAGGTCGATTATCTTGCCCAGCACGAGAACCATGAAAATAAAACTGATCGATCCCCAGGCCCGTATCCGGCCGTAGCTTTTTTTTTCTGTGCCCAGCCCATCGATAGTTACGGCTTCTAAAAAGGAAATGATGGGGGCGTAAAAAATGCCGTAAAGAGCGGTGATCATCAGCATCGGCCAGAAATCGACATAGAACAGGTACAGGACCCAGACGGATGCGCTGAGAAAAGTGCAGAGAATGTAGATTGGTTTGCGAATATCAAAACGATCGGCCAGCGATCCCCAGATCAGCGGGAAAAGAACCAGGGCCGCGGACCGCAAGGCGGAGAGGACCCCGATCTGAAGACCGTTGAATCCGAGATGGTAGCAGTACAGATTGAAATAGGGCAAAAATATTCCCAGCACGCCGAAATAAATAAAGTACTGGGAACTGATGAAGAACCTGAAACTTGTCCGCAATCTGTCTCACTCATTTTGTTCAATTTAAGAGTTTATTCAACGTTAACCGTGATCTGTTTGGGTCGCTCTTCCACGGGTCTGGGAATTTCTACCCGCAGGATTCCGTCTTTAAAGGTTGCCTTGATTTGCGCGGGCTGAATGTTTTGATGAAGGGTGAAGGATCGCTTGAAAGGTCCATAGAGGCGTTCGCGGCGGTAGTAATTATCTTCCTTAATATGAGGATTGGCGGCTCGTTCACCTTTGAGGGTCAAAACATCATCTTTGACTTCTACTGCAACGTCTTCCTTGGCGACACCGGGTAGTTCCACATCAATCGCAATTCCGTTTTCAATTTCATAAATGTCAACCGCAGGTCTCCAGGCACGCAAGCCGACTTCATCCTCCGGATCTCTAGTGCGGCCGAAGGATTCGTCAAACATGCGATTGATTCGGTTTTGAAGCTCTGCAACGTCGCGGAACGGGTCCCATCTGACGAGTGTCATGATCCCACCTCCTGGTTTAGCTAGTTGTGTTTTAACCACTTTAAGCATGCCGATTACCTTGTCAAGGCAGGTTGCCGGGAGCGTGTTGCGCCGGGTAAGGTCAACGCAAAATCTAAACTTAATGCATCAGTAGGCTTTATAAGACCACAAAATCCCAAATCTCAAGCACCAAATTACAAACAAATTTCAATATTCAATGACCAAAAACATTCACAACAAGTGCTTCGTATTGCTTCTTAGATCTCGGGCTCATAGGTGATGATGCCGTTGGGGCAACTGCAGCAGATTCGTTTGTTTGGAATTTTGAATTTGGGTTCTTGGAGTTTGTTTGGACTTTGGATTTTGGTGCTTGGAATTTTCATGGATTTTATTGGACCAATATTTTTATAAAAATCTTTCGATCACTCATATCGATGACGGAGCACTGAATCGAAACCATCTTCTCTTTACAAAGCTTGCGGTAGGTGTTATTTTCGTTTCAATTTGACTTGGAGGAGATAATAACGTTCCAACTTTGGCAAACCTCATAGTCCAACATTAGGAGCCGGAAATGGAGTACATCAAAATACGATTTTTAGATGATTTCGGACATCTAGATTCCAAATTCGAAAAGACGATCGAAGACATGTTTCGATCGATGAGTCCGGCTTTCACACTTGCCGAGCGTTCATGGAAACCGCCCATGGATATGAATGAAACTCCGGAAGAAGTTGTCATTGTGGCCGAGGTCCCGGGGGTCGACAAAGA
>JBAUWG010000062.1:0-2422 GCA_049583675.1 Desulfobacterales bacterium
GATCCCCTTCGGGAATGCCGGGTCCTGTATCTGTTATTTGAATCCTAACTTTTCCCTTCTCAAGATTTGTCTTTATCGCTATTTCTCCGCCTGCCGGTAATTCAGCCGTTGAGCCGTCATTGGCGCAGGGAGTGCCTGTCATGGCCTCCACTGCGTTGTTGATCAAGTTCAAAAAGCATTGGTTCAACTGCATGGGTGATGCATTAATGTCGGGTATGTCTGTTGAAAGTTTCAGATTGACCTTGATTCTGTTTTTCCTCAAATGAGACCGAACTAAATCAACGATATTTTCGAGGATATCGTTCACATTGGTGGACTGTTTCAGTTCCTTTCCCGGACGATTCAAATCAAGCAAATTTTTCACCGTGTCTCGGATGCTGCCAAAAGCGCCTTTCAATAGCGCCAACTGTCCTGAAAGCACCGTATCGCCGCTGTATTTCTTTTTCAGTGTACCCAGCATCACAGTAACCGCCTGCAAAGGAGAGTTGATCTCGTGTGCGATAGATGCGGCCAACTGACCGGTGGCGGCAAGACGTTCGGTTCGTATGAGTTGGTCCTGCATCAGTTTTGTTTGAGTGATATCCATAACAGTGAAAATACGTCCCTCAGAAATATCGCCTGGGTTAATGAGTGAAGATTTCAATAAAACGTCGATAATGCGGTCATCCTTGCGCCTGAATTTCGACTCCACCGCTCCAGTCCCAAGTTTTTGTATTTGAGCGTGCAATTCAAATCCAACCCTTTCATATTCCGCGTCACTTTCATACAGGATTCTCGCGGTTTGCCCTTCCAGTTCATCCTTGGAGTATCCAATCATATTTTGGAACTGGTCATTCGTCCAACCGATAATCCGATGGGTGACGATTCCGATTCCGATAGGTGCAGACTGAAAAATGCTTTTCAACGTATTCTCGCTTCTTTTCAGCATTGCTTCTGCCTGCTTGCGCTCTTCAATTTCCTTTTTAAGCTGGTCGTTTGCTTTCCTTAATTCTTTCGTACGCTCTTCAACTTTTTCTCCCAACAAAGTGTAATAATCATTGAGTCTATAGGCCAACTTATTAAAATTGCTTGTCAACGTCGTTATTTCGTCTTGACCGCCTATCTCAATGGGTCTGATTTCCATAAATCCGTCTTTCTCTTCGGCATTCACAAAATGTTCCGTGATTTTACTTAAACGGTCGGTAATGATAAACTTGAATACAAATACTAATGATATGCAAAGTAAAAGGAGGCCGATTCCCAGTAGAACAAAATTGTTGATTGCCTTATTAAAAAATAATGCTTTGACTTTTTCTTTTGGTATGGCGATTGTATCGAGACCAACCACCTTCCCTAACGGAAGGTTAAACGACGCCTTAGAACCATATATTTTTAACAGTTCGGCCGGAGCATCGGCAGGATTACCATGGCAACGTAAACAGGCTTTTTCCATACGCATTGCGCTGAATTTTGCAAAGTATAATTTGTTGCCCAGGTCAATTTCTCCGGTCCAAACTTCCTCTTGGGGCTTTTCATTGAAATACTTGATCATGTTAAGCTCTTCCGCTCCGGCCAAATTAGCGGGATTTCTTGGATTGTCGGCAGAAAATTTGATGATGTATTCCGGAAATTTATTTCGGACTTCATTAAATATATTACGGGCTACATAGCTGGTCGACATGGTTTGCGGCACAAACCGACCCTCCGGCAGCAAATTAAACATCATCGGGCGGATATATTCGGCAACATAATTACGGATGGCCAAGTCAAAATTCAATGCCAGGCTCAGTTGCTGATTTGTCAGATTCTCATAATTATCGGTAATCAAGATATAGGTTCTGTAAAAGAGAATGGTCGAAAAGATCAGTACAATTGACCCAACGTATATTAGTAATCTCGACTTTATACTTTTCATTCTTTTCACCTTTAAAAAATAAGTGAAGTTCTCAGTCCAAAAGATGGTGAATCCTGCCTTTTGGCGGCATTTCACGCCAGAAAAGATTTATCATGCTCAAATAGTTTCCCTTGGCACTGCATCGAAAAGCGAAGCTTACAGAGAGGCTGTCATTCAATTCGATATCAAGGGTAATTTTGGTAAATAATTTTATAGCAGATACCTCCACTTTTTCAACTTAATAATTTTCATCACTTAAAAAGGCTTTATAATTTATGCATATTATGACAAATATATTGCCATCTTCAAATCTGCCGGTCTTGACCGGAGAATATACAGTTTGAACCGGCAGCCGAGAGCCCATTCCCCGTCCCGCCCCGGCAGGGTTGGCGCTAAGCGGAAATCCCGTTTACAGGGCCACGGGACATGCAAACGAATCTAAAATAAACAAAATACCTTGCCGGAGAGGTTCCCTGCGAGCTTGTCGAAGCGAAGGGAAGATCCCGTTTCAGCGAGACTGCAGGATACGCTTCAATCACAAATTTATAG
>JBAUWG010000063.1:0-3558 GCA_049583675.1 Desulfobacterales bacterium
CACTTGAAGTTGTTGAAGGTATGCAGTTTGATCGAGGGTACCTATCGCCATATTTTGTGACCAATGCCGAAAAAATGGTCGCCTCTTTGGAAGATGTTTACATTCTGATCAATGAGAAAAAGATCAGCAACATGAAAGATCTTTTGCCCATCCTTGAACAAGTCGCCAAAATGGGCCGGCCTTTATTGATCATTGCCGAAGATGTGGACGGTGAAGCATTGGCCACCTTGGTGGTCAATAAATTGAGAGGCACCCTGCAGGTCGCCGCGGTCAAGGCGCCGGGTTTCGGCGACAGACGAAAAGCCATACTGGAAGATATTGCCGTTTTATCCGGCGGTCAGGTGGTCTCCGAGGATTTAGGGATCAAATTGGAAAATGTAACGGTTTCAGACCTCGGCAAGGCCAAACGGATCAACATCGATAAAGACAACACCACCATCGTCGACGGCGCCGGTTCGCGCTCGACTATCGAGGGACGGGTGAAGCAGATTCGAGCCCAAATCGAAGAAACCACCTCCGACTACGATCGTGAAAAACTTCAGGAACGGTTGGCCAAACTGATCGGCGGGGTGGCGGTGATCAACGTGGGCGCAGCCACGGAGACAGAAATGAAGGAGAAAAAAGCCCGGGTCGAAGATGCCCTCAACGCTACCCGCGCGGCTGTAGAGGAAGGGATCGTGCCGGGCGGAGGTGTGGCGCTGGTTCGCTGTTTGGCCGCGCTGGAGAAAATGAAAATCAAAGCCGATCAAAAGCTGGGGGTGAAAGTCATCATGCGCGCCATGGAGGAACCACTTCGTCAGATTGCCAATAATGCCGGTTCTGAAGGTTCTGTCGTTATCGATAAAGTCAAAAACGGCGAGGGCGCTTTTGGTTACAATGCAGAAACGGACACCTATGAAGATCTGATGAAAGCCGGTATAATGGATCCGACCAAAGTGGTCCGGCTCGCATTGCAAAATGCAGCAAGTGTGGCCTCATTAATGCTGACCACCCAGGCCATGGTTGCAGAAAAACCCGAAGAAAAAAAGGAGATGCATCCGGGAGCTCAAGGAATGGGCGGCGGAATGGGCGGAATGATGTAGACCTCCATCATTCCATTAATCAATTAAGCGTTGTTAATCTCTGGGACGGTTTCAAATCCGTCAATGAAGGTGACCGGGTTTCCTTTGATATAGAGCAAGGACAAAAAGATCCCGCTGCTGAAAATGGCACTATGATTTAACCTGATGTTAGAGTAAAAAGGGCATCCCTTCCAATATTGAGGGGATGCCCTTTTTAATAAGCGCCAAATGAAATTGGCAAGGAAGTAAAAGAGGGAAACCGGCATATGAAGAAACACCAGAGAGAGGCGGTCCTAATATCGTTCTTAAATGAAAAGGAAAAATATAAAAAACTCGCAGAATATATTGTTCAGCTGATCCAATACGACCTTTCGTCACCCAAAGAAAGTTTTCACACGATTATATATCGCATCAAAGATGAATTAAGACTTATCGAGAAGATCAATAGGCTGAATGAAGAGCTTGAGGCCGGCGTACCGTCAATTATGGAAAAAAATTATCAGGCAAGAGTCGGTGATCTATTAGGAATCAGGATAATCTGTCTGCGCCTTTCAGATGTCGAAAAAGTTGAGGCATATCTCAAACTTTTGTCTGAAGAGAACATCTTGAGTTTTGTAAAAGGCCCCGATCGAAAAAGATCCTTCGTTCTACCGGTTAACGCTGGTGACTCGATACCGGATGACATAGGTCTGGGATATAGCGGATACTCATCTATTCATTACCAGATAGAATTGGGCGAAAATTCAGATGCCCCACCAGGATTGAAGGGCCTTTTATTCGAGTTGCAATTGAGGACGATCCTTGAGGAGGCTTGGAGCGAGATTGATCACAAATATAGATACATGCGGAGTAGAATCGGCATAAATCTCCCCGATCATATACATACGGGCTTTTATAATTTGAGTGCCTACCTCCAGGTCGCCGCTCTTCAGGCCGAGCATTTGTGTCGTATGGCTGAAGCGTATCGTCTGAAAAAAAATATGAAAGTTAAAGGAATAGCTCGAATTCCCTTGGGCGATGAGTTTTCTTCAACGGGTATGGAAAAGGATGAGGCTTCCCGGAAATTATCATCATCAGCGGTCGAGAAAAGCCTGAATAAAATTTTAAGGTTTAACGTTACGCCCAGGACGCTCATTTATATCGTAAAACGTCTCGGGGATGTTAATTCTGAGGAAAAACCTAACAAAACACTTCAGAAGTTACTCACCAAAAACCGGCTATTGGAATTTAAAACCATTTTTCAGGAAATTCTTAATATCAAACCTTTTTCGAATGCCAAGGAGAGGAACATCGATGTCATAAATGCTTTAAATTTTGGAATCTTCTACGAACTCCAAGGCAAAAGAGTCGCACAAGAAGGATTGAGAGCCGTTTTAAGATGGCGAAAAGATCGTTCAATTTGTTAGTGCCCATCCAGAAATGGTAGATTTTGGTTCAGGACAAAGCCCGAGCGCTTTCTGCAACCGCGGGTATAGCGGGGCCTGTTCCGAGTGATTGCAGCAAAGCGAGAACGCAGTCCTGGGCTGAAAGATGACGTTTCTGGATGGGCGATTGTTAGCATTCGATGCCAGACTTTAGCCCTCCATAACCTCTTTTAAAAATCAGCAAAATTTCTTATTGATCGTTTCAAATACCCCTGGTATGATTCATATTATTGTTATTTTTTTAATAAAGTTCACAAAACGATCAAAATACAGCGCGGACTTTCCTTATGAAGAACAATCAACAATCCGGAAAAATGGAACAAAAATTAAAAAAGTCCGGGTATGATAAACAAAGGTTACAAGCCTCTATTGAAGTTTTTGACAATTTCCTGGATTCGATTCGTGAGCCTTTAGTGGTGCTTGATTCTAATTTGAAGGTTGTAAAAGCCAATGATTCCTTCTACCGGACGTTCAACGCCAAACCGGATGAGACAGAGGGGATATTAATATATGATCTCGGCAACGGCCAATGGAACATCCCAAAACTAAGAGAATTGCTTGAAGACATCCTTCCTCAAAATTCCCTATTCCATGACTTTGAAGTGGAACATAATTTCGAGATCATCGGTCGAAAGATAATGCACTTAAACGCCAGACGGATTTACGGAAAGTCGAACCAAACCCAACTGATCCTTTTGGCCATTGAGGATGTGACTGAACGGGAATATTATAAAAGAGATCTTGAGGAGCTTGTTGAAAATCGAACAGCCGAACTTATCGTCGCAAAGGAAGAAGCGGAAAAGAGAAAACAAATCGCTGAAACCGCCCTTTCCGAAATAAAAAAGTTAAAAGATCAACTGGAAGCGGAAAGAGCATATCTACAGGAAGAAATTAAACTGGAATACAACCATGAGAACATTATCGGTCAAAGTGACGCACTTAAATACGTGCTCTATAAAGTTGAACAAATTGCCAAAAGCAATACCATCGTATTGGTTCTGGGTGAGACAGGAACCGGCAAAGAGCTGGTCGCCCGGGCCATTCACGGCTTGAGCTTGCTCAAAAACCGGGCT
>JBAUWG010000064.1:0-1693 GCA_049583675.1 Desulfobacterales bacterium
TCCTTCGACAGACAACCCGTGTTTTTCAATCAAAGCATTCATAAGAAATCCCATGATGCTCTGTGCCTTTTCAGCAACATCCAAAAAAGATGCTTTCCCGAACTCTAAAAGATACGAATCAGGATCATATCCCGAAGGTAAAACCATGACCTGTGCATTCATCCCGGCATTTAGAAAAATTCCAATGCTTCGCAATGCTGCTTTTATGCCTGCATCATCAGAATCGAAAACGAGCACAACATTGCCATCCTTGCCCACAAGACCCTTGATAATTTGAACATGTTCGGAAGTAAGAGAAGTTCCCAATGTTGCGACCGAATTGTTAATGCCATTTTGATGCAGCGCCAAAAGGTCAAGATAACCTTCCGCGACATAAGCGATTTCTTTTTCTCTGCATGTTTTTTTGGCCAGGTGAAGGCCGTACAAGGAACCGCTTTTATTATAAACCAGTGTTTCCGGAGAGTTCAAATATTTCGGCATATCGTCATTCATGACACGCCCGCCGAAACCGATAATATCCACATTTAGATTAAATATTGGAAAGATGACGCGGTCTCTGAAACGATCATAAAAACCACTTTTGTTTCCACGTTCTACAATTAACCCCGCTTTTTCGATCGCATCGAGCGGCATCTTTTTTTTTAAAAAAAAATGGGCAAGATTATTCCAGCCCGCCGGCGCGTATCCAATCTTAAACGTTTTGATCGTCTCTTGTTGTACCCCCCTTTTCTCTAAATAAGCCGCTGCTTGCTGTCCCGAAGCCTGATTTAGCAGCATCTGATGAAAAAATTCCATTGCCTGTCTGTTTACGCCAAGAAGTTCTTCTCTTTCGCTTTGTCGTCTATTTTGCGCATCAGACATTTTTTGAAGCGGAATAGAAATTCCGTACTGTCTGGAAAGCATACGAACCGCTTCGGGAAATGTGATGCCGTCGCGTTTCATAATAAAGCTGAAAACATTTCCGCCGGCAGCACAGCCGAAGCAGTAAAATATCTGTTTCTGTGGGCTTACGGTAAAAGAAGGCGTTTTTTCAGAATGGAACGGGCAAAGACCGATATAATTTTTTCCTGTCTTTTTTAGCAGCACGTTTTCAGAAATGACATCGACAATGTCGGCCGCATTTTTAATCTCTAAGATTTTATCTTCAGATATAAAAACAGTCAAAAAGATCGACCTCCATCGAAATGAATATGATATGGCTGACAACAAAGAAACTGATCATTCTGGGAGGTTTTTAAATTTGAAACCGTCGAATACCAGCAATTTTGCGATCTTAAATCAAACCTAAACTATAACTATGAATGATTATTTTGTCAAGGAAAAGATGGATTCCAAATTAACCGAAGAGTCGGGATTCACAAAAGCATTTACCGAGTCCTTGAGATATCAATGGCTTCCTTGAGATTTAAACTGCCGCTATATAAAGCCCTTCCGGTAATGATGCCGACAACGCCAACCGCTTCCAGCGGCATGAGATTTTGGATATCTTTGATCGTTGAAACCCCGCCTGAGGCAACCACCGGTATTGAAATCGCCTCCGCAAGTCGGCGTGTCTCATCAATATTCGGGCCTGTTTTCATTCCATCCCGATGAATATCCGTAAAGTTAATGGCGGCGACACCACAATCTTCAAATTGTTTTGCGAGGTCCAGGGCCTTTATTTGGGTTGTCTTCGTCCACCCTTCAATGGCTG
>JBAUWG010000065.1:0-4889 GCA_049583675.1 Desulfobacterales bacterium
CAAGCTCGGAAAGGGGCAGTGTCGCCGATGTGAGCGCGAAGTAAATGATGGGTTTATCCGCCGGATTGACTTTCTTAAAGGAGGGCGGATTCGGCATGTCATTGGGCAGATTGCCTTGGGCCACCGAGATGGCGGACTGGACATCCAGGGCCGCGGCGTCGATGTTCCGGCTCAGGTTAAACTGGAGAACAATCTGGGTGCTGCCGAGCTGGCTCGCGGAGGTCATGGAGTCCAAGCCTGCGATGGTCGAGAATTGCTTCTCCAATGGGGTCGCCACCGCCGATGCCATGGTATCCGGACTGGCCCCGGGCAGGTTCGCCGTTACCTGAATCGTGGGGAAGTCCACGTTGGGCAGGTCGCTCACCGGAAGCAAACGGTAGCCGGCGATGCCAAAAAGAAGTATGCCGAACATGACCAGTGTCGTCATGACCGGCCGGTGAATGAATATGTCGGATAGTCCCTTCATTAATTGCTCGTCCCTGATGCTGCCGGTTGATTCATTAACGCCACCTTGGCTCCGGGAAAGAGACGGAGCTGGCCGTCCGTCACCACGCGCTCGCCGGCCTCGATTCCTTTCCGAATCACTGTTTCTCCGTCAATCCTTTGTCCCAATTGAACCGCGCGCGATTCCGCACTCATGTCGGGTTTGACCACAAAAACATAATCCCCTTGCTGACCTCGCTGAACCGCCTGGGACGGAACAACAACAGCGCTCCGACTGGTGGCCAGTCTGAGAATGACGTTCACAAACTGTCCCGGCCAAAGGGCCTTGTCAGGGTTGGGAAATGTGGCTTTCAAGAGAATTGTTCCCGTGGTGCCGTCCACCGTATTGTTAATGAACGAGAGTTCTCCTTTAAAGTTCGGCTCTTTTGGATCGGGAAAGGCGGCTTCGACGTCTAGATTTCCGTCTGCGGCATAACGCCGGATATCGGCCAGGTACTCTTCGGGCACCGAGAAGCTCACATTTATGGGCATGATCTGATTGATGGTGACCACCGGTTGATCTTCGGCTTTGATCACATTTCCGAGCTTCACCAAAAGATTTCCGGTACGACCGGTGATGGGCGCCCGAACAGTACAGTAGTCGAGGTTGACCCGGGCACTTTGCACAGCCGCCCGGTCGGATGCTACGGTGGCTTTGAGCGCATCTGCGTTCGCTATGGTTTGATCGTAGGCTTGTGACGTCACATAATCTTTTTTGACCAATTCGGCATACCGCCGGACATCTTCTTTGGCACTCTTCAGTTTGGCGTTGTCCCGGTCCAGGTCGGCCAAAGCGCCTTCCAAGGTTGCCTGGTAAGGCTTGGGATCGATGGTGAAAAGTAGGTCCCCCTGGGAGACGTCCTGTCCCTCTTTGAATGCGATCCGCGTGATTTCACCGGCAACCCGCGCCCGAACGGACACCGTGTTATGCGGCTCCACGGTCCCGATGGCTTTTAGAACCACCGGAACGTCTTTCTTGAGGGCGATGTCGACCTTTACGGGCGCCGCGGTTGGGCCATGGTTATTTTCGGCATTTCCGGAACAACCTGCCAACATGAAAACGGCAATCCCCACCGTCAGGAGATTGGCCAGACAAATACGGAATATTCCGAATGGTTTTTTACCAAAGAACGATAAACAACAAATGGTTGTCATGGTTTCTTTACCTTTTCCATCGTAATGGGAACCTTTCCCAGGCTATTGGTGCTGGATGCGGTTAACGTTCCGGTGTCACGCGCCAGGGCAGCCAGCGATACATACCAGTCGGCGTTGGCAAGAACCCGCTGGGCCCTTGCGCTTTCGAGGGCACTTTGTGCCGACAAAAGGTCCAGGATGCTGCCGACGCCGGCTTTATAACGCCCCAGGGCCACCTGGTAGGATTCGGTAGCACTCTTGAGCAGGTCTTGACTTGTTCTAACGCGTTGCTCGGCGGTCTTGAGATTGTAATAGCTTGTCCACACCTCCAGCACCACCTGCTGCTGGAGACTGTTTAGACGGGCCTGAGCCGTTTCCTCGTCGGCCCGCGCCTGTTCTTCATTATAGCGTTGGGAAAAGCCCGTGAAAATCGGAACACTGAGCAGTAAACCACCGCTGTAATTATCCTTGTATAATGAAGTGGTGCCGTAATATGTGTTTCCATAATCGGCGGTTCCATTGATGGAAGGATACGCCTGTGCCTTCACTTTACGCACATTGGCCCCAGCCAGCCTGACTTGGGCGCGCGCAGCCGCCAGATCCGGCCGCTTTTTTTCAGCCTGGGCAAGATAATCTTCCACTTTCTCAAGCGTTTCCTTGAGAGGGATCTCTTTTTTCGGAACGACAATATCATAAGGGGTATTGGCCGGAAGCCCCATGGCCGTCGCCAGAGCACCCCTTGTGGTTTGTATTTGTCCCTGAAGACTGTCCAGCGCCAGCTTGGCCTGCGCCAAAGCGGTTTTTGCCTGAAGCACGTCGGCAATGGTGGCGACGCCGGCATGGTGCCGGTCTTTTGATGCCTCTAAATTAGTTTCAGCCTCCTTGTAGGTGGCTTGCTGGGCTTCAAGGAGAGCCTTGGCCGTAACATAATTGTAATACGCATTTTCCACGGTAAAAATAATGTTCTGGATGACGGTATTGTGGGACCAATCGGCGGCGATGAGGGCTTCCCGGGCTTCGTTTACGGATGCCTCGCGTCCTCCGAAATCGTAAATGAGCCAGTTGAGTTCCAAATCCCATAAAGAATCCCGCTGGGTGAAAGAAGATGTACCATTGTCACCGTGTCCCCAGACGTAACCTGTACCGGCCGTTGCTCCGAGCTGAGGGTAATACGAACCCTTGCTGCTTTCGTACGCGGCGGCGGCCGATCGGGCTTGAGCCCATGCGGCAGCCGTTTCAGGGTTGTTGCGAAGGGCAATGTCCACAATGGCAAGAAGGCTTAAGGATTCACCGGATTTGAGGATATTCTCCGGTAGCGTTATTTGGGCTGATTTTGGGGCGACCTTCGGTATTGTCCCCGGTGGCGGTGTCCAAAATACTGCGGACGATGGGGCCGTCCCCGGCGATTTCCAGACGTTGTTAAAATCCGAGGCGCATCCGGCCAGCAACAAGACGGCTGCGAACCACACGGCGGCAAAAAACCACGGATTATATGGTGTCCGGGTTTGTCCTCGATATCTCATGGTTTCCTCTTTCTCTAATTGCTCATCAGCAAATTAAGCTCAATTAGAGTTTAACTGTGAGCCGGGCGTCAAAGCAATGCCCTGGAAAAAGACTTGGATCAGAAGCCTGGCATCGTTATCCAGGGAGCCGGGATTTTCCTCCAGCAGACGTCGGGCGGTCATGGCCATCATCGATTCGATAAATATAGATGCCACTTTCCTCGAGTCCATGCGCCAGAAAAGTCCGGTGGCGACCCCGTCTTCCAGCACATTGGCAATCCTTTCGACAAAATTACGATAACGGCTGTTTTTCTGCCGTATGGCTGGAGATTGTGCAATCTCTCGTTCTTCCAAGAGAAAGCGAAACAGACCTCGATTTTCATCAAAGTAACCCAGCAGCCGGCGCACAATGCTTTCAATTTTTTGTTTCGGCGTGAGCGATCCATTCAGAATTTCCTGGAGCTGGTCGGCGAGGGGCGCAAAAATCGCTGTTTTCACGGATTCCAGCAATTCTTTTTTGCTGCGAAAATGGATGTAGAGACATCCCTTGGACATCCCGGCCTCGACAGCGACCTGATCCATGGTGACTGTTCGGGTTCCGGTCCGTGTCACAAGGTTCACCACGGCTTCCTGGATCGCCTTTCGAGTGATCTGGTTGAAAAGCTGTTTTCGCTCTGTTTTTGGCTTTGACATGCCGTGTTTCCTATAGATGGTGACCGTCAAGTCATAATTTTGACCGAAAAGTCAAAATATATCCTCTTCCCCTGACTTGTCAATCAAAATGTGACCATCGGGTTTCGTATGCAAAAGATATGGGAATCTAAGCAAAATCCTCCCTTTCGCCGGATCCCAGCACCCGCTCCGGGAAATACGCAGACTGTTCGTATGGGTCTGTTTCAAATCTTAAACCATTAAAGGCTCCAATTGGAAAACGCACGGGATAGGTATTGATCGGCAAATCGGCGTCGATCCATAAATATTTTTTGCGCACGCCTTTCTATCTCTCCCGTTTTTTCCGGCGGGAGATTTTGATCAATCCCGCCATGGCGGGGCTCAGTTAGGGATGGATACTCATGAGGATTGAAAAATGCTTTTCGGAATACGGTCAATCAGATTCGGGAAATCACCGGCGTTCAGTCCCAATCGATTCAACCGGTCCGGCAATTTTTTCGTATCGAGTTGATCCAGTTCATGGTGAGGCTGGAATTTTGACATCAACAGATCGGCGAGATACACGATCGTAACCAGCGCTTCATCTTCTGTTGAGGCCTCAGGCTGGTGGTGGTTGGCAATTACATGGATCAGATTGTTCGGCAGTCCCCATAACTTTCCCAGCCGCATCCCGGCTTCTGTGTGATCGATGCCGAACTTTAATCTTTCCGCTTCGCACAACTCAGCGCCCTTTTCCTGGGTATATCTATAGAAAAAAGGGGCATTGGCCGCCATCACCTGATCCAGAGGAATTTTTCCGATATCATGCAAAAGACCGGCAGTATAGGCAATATCGGTTGCCGCCTTCTCAGTGATCTCGGCGAGCTTTTGCGACACCATGGCGGTTCCGACGGCATGATAAAAGATTCCCCCTTTGCACAGGGAATAGCCTTGACATGATGGTGGGAAAAGCGATTTAACGGAGGCTGTAACGACAAGTTTTAACAGCTGTTTTTCTCCCATCAATACTAGAGCACGATCAATGGAATCTACAACCGTTTTCAGGCCCATGGCAGTAGAGTTGCAAAGATTTAAAACCCTTCCGCTGATGACCTGGTC
>JBAUWG010000066.1:0-9458 GCA_049583675.1 Desulfobacterales bacterium
AAGCCACACAGCGGCAGTTGACCCGTGGTGAACGGCTGGTGGAAATTTTAAAACAACCCCAGTATCAGCCACTGGCCATGGAAAAACAGGTGTCGATTCTTTTTGCCGGAACCAGAGGATTTTTAGACAAATATCCGGTGAATGTGCTTGCCAAATACGAAGCAGGGCTTTATCCGTTTCTTGAGGACAGATACCCGCAGATTTTTGAAGGCCTGAAAGAAAAACAAACGTTCACCGAAGAATTAGATAAGCAGATGACCGAAGCCCTGACGGCATATGACGCGGAATTCCAGGATACGATTAAATAACTGGTGTTGGCGTGTACCATCGGCTGAAAGATTGACAGACAATCTCAAATAAATCGTGCGATAAGGGTTAAAGTCTATGGCGACATTAAAGGATGTTAAAACAAAAATATCAGCAGTTAAAAAAACCCAGCAGATCACAAAAGCCATGAATATGGTTGCAGCGTCAAAGCTGCGCGGTGCTCAGACCAGTATGGAGGGGTTTCGTCCCTATTCCGCTAAGTTTGCCGATGTTTTGGGGAGTCTTGCCGAAAAAGCCGGAGAAGAAACCAACCCCTTGCTGGAAGTTCGAGAAGAAGTCGAAAAAGTACATCTTGTTCTATGCACGTCTGATCGCGGTTTATGCGGTGGTTTCAACAACAACCTAATATCAAAGGCAAAATCGCTTAAAAAGGAAAAAGAAGAACAGGGCATTGATGTGGTATTTACCGCATTCGGCAAAAAGGGCCGCGATTGGTGCCGGAAAAATCAATTTGAAATCGTCAGCGAGCACATCGGGGTCATAGGCGGCAGATTCGGATTTAATGTGGCGGCGACCAGCGGGCAGAAATTGATCCAGGGTTTTTTAGACAAAACCTATGATGAGGTGTACGTTGTTTATTCTGAATTCGTGAGCATGGCCAGGCAGGTTCCGGTACTCAAACAGGTGCTTCCGATACTTCCCATAGCACCCGTCGAGGAAGCGGCCGAAACAGAAGAAACATCGTATCTTGCCGAACATATTTGCGAACCTTCACCCCAGGAGCTGCTGGGTGAGTTGCTTCCGAAGAATGTTTATGTGCAGTTGTACAGCGCTTTGCTGGAAACGTCCACCAGCGAGCATGCCGCCAGAATGGCTGCCATGGATAATGCCACCAAGGCCTGTAAGGATATGATTGAAAACCTCACTCTGGTATATAATAAAGCTCGACAGGCGGCGATTACTGCGGAGTTGATGGATATCGTCGGCGGCGCCGAGGCGCTTAAGGGCTAACTAGTGTCCATCCATAAATGATAAAATAAAATACCGCATTTCAACAGGAGGTCTTTAGATGGGAGAAAATATAGGAAAGATTACGCAGGTAATGGGGCCCGTCGTCGACGTGGAGTTTGAGCAGGGAAATCTGCCGGCCATTTACACGGCGCTGGCGATTTCGAACCCTGCCATCAACGATGAGCCGGACAACCTGATCGTGGAGGTTGCACAGCACCTGGGTGATAATGTGGTTCGCACCATCGCCATGGATGTCACCGACGGTCTGGTCCGAGGACAGAAGGTTAGGGATACCGGCAACGATATTATGATGCCGGTGGGTGCGGCCGGTCTGGGCCGGGTTCTCAACGTCGTGGGACGACCAGTGGATGGGCTCGGTCCGGTGAGCCAGGAAAAAATGATGCCGATACACCGTCAAGCGCCGAAATTTATCGAACAGGACGTGACGGTTCGCGTTCTCGAAACCGGCGTCAAGGTTATCGACTTGCTGGTGCCTTTTCCAAGAGGCGGCAAGATGGGGATGTTCGGCGGTGCCGGTGTGGGTAAGACCGTTATTATGATGGAAATGGTTCATAATATCGCCATGCAGCATGGCGGTATTTCTGTGTTTGCCGGTGTGGGTGAGCGCACGCGCGAGGGAAACGACCTTTATCACGAGATGAAAGATTCCGGAGTTCTTCCCAAAGCAGCGCTGATTTACGGCCAAATGACGGAACCGCCGGGTGCCAGGGCGCGAGTTGCGCTTTCCGCACTAACGGCGGCGGAATATTTCCGTGATATTGAAGGTCAGGATGTTTTGATTTTTATCGATAATATCTTTCGTTTCACCCAGGCGGGTTCGGAAGTTTCAGCACTTTTGGGCCGCATGCCTTCTGCGGTGGGGTACCAGCCGACGCTGGCCGTTGACCTTGGCGAGCTCCAGGAACGGATTACATCCACGGACAAAGGTTCAATTACGGCGGTTCAATGTGTGTATGTGCCGGCGGACGACTTGACAGACCCGGCGCCTGCAACAACATTTGCCCATCTGGACGGGACAGTGGTTTTGTCGCGTCAGATTGCCGAACTGGGCATCTATCCCGCGGTGGATCCTCTGGATTCGACGTCGAGAATTCTGGATGCCGCTTATATTGGAGACGAACATTATCAAACGGCTCGACAGGTTCAGCAAATCCTTCAGAAGTATAAAGAACTCCAGGATATTATTGCTATTTTGGGTATGGAAGAATTGTCAGACGAAGATAAAATTACCGTGTCAAGGGCTCGTAAAATCCAACGATTCTTATCCCAACCATTCCACGTGGCCGAAGCCTTTACCGGAACAAAAGGATGCTATGTAAAAATTGAAGATACGGTTCGGGCGTTCAGGGAGATCTGTGACGGCAAGCATGATGATATCCCGGAACAGGCATTCTACATGGCGGGTGGTATCGAACAAGTTGTCGAAAGAGCCCAAAAAATGGCTGAAGCCGCATAACGTTAAAAAATATAAGGGTGTAATATGGCGGGAAACATTAAATTAGAAGTGGTTACCCCTGAAAAGTATGTCGTTGACGAAGAAGTTCAGATAGCAGTGGCCCCCGGCAGCTTGGGTGAATTTGGTGTGCTGATCGGCCATACGCCTTTCTTGACCACCTTAAAGACCGGGGTTATGCATTATACGGATGCAACAGGCGCTGAAAAATATTTATTTATCAGCGGCGGGTTTGCCGAAGCGTTGCCGGACAAAGTGACTGTGCTGGCAGAATCGGCTGAAAGGCGAAAAGATATTGACGTTGATCGTGCCAAGGCGGCAATGGAACGTGCCCAGGAACGCTTAGCCCAAAGCCAGTCCGAAGATATCGATTTTAATCGTGCCAAGGCCGCTATGGAAAGAGCCCTCCATCGTGTTAGGCTTGCGGAAACTCGCAGATAAGTTTCTGTATATCAATGGATATTGAGATATTGATCTAGCGCGATTTTTTCGAAAAAGAAAGAGAGGATTACATTTTGTATGAAAGGGCAGACCCATAAAAGGTTTGCCCTTTTTAATTTAGGGGAATGATATGGAAGATGCCAAAAGAATAGTGGCGGTGATCATACTTGGCGCAGGTTTGGGAACCCGGATGAAATCAAACAAGGCCAAAGTGCTGCATGAGATTTTAAAAAAGCCTATGGTCCTGTATGTATTAGAAACCGCCAAGAAGATTGCAGGAGAAAATGTCATTCTTGTTATCGGCCATCAAGCAGAAAAGGTTCGCCGCGTTGTTGAAGAAAAGGTTGCTGTTCTCTTTGCACTGCAAAAAGAACAGCTTGGAACGGGTCATGCTGTGTTGTGCGCACTTCCATATATTCCAAGTCATGTTAGAGATGTGATCATTTTGTGCGGTGACGTGCCGCTGCTGACCGAAAATACACTGGTACATTTTTTTGAAGATCATGTGAAATCGCGGCGTGACATTTCCCTTTTGGCTGTTGAAATCGAGAATCCAAAAGGATATGGCAGATTATTAATTAATGAAGACAGACGGTTGACCGGAATAGTCGAGGAGTCGGATGCGACCGAAGAGCAAAAGAAACTCAAATTAATCAACACGGGTATCTATTGCATAAAAAAGGAAATTTTATTTGATTCAATCAAAAAAATTAAATCAAACAATGTGAAAGGCGAATTTTACCTGACGGATATCGTTGAAATCGGCTACCGGAATAAACGTGTTATGGGTGTCATGGTGAGTGAAGATTGGAAGGAGACAGTGGGCGTTAATACCGGACAGGATTTGCAGACCGCTGAAAACATTATGCGAAACCGGTTGAGGAATATATCTTGACTTTGAGCCGGATAAAAGATTATAATCTTTTATACTTGAATATGAGGTGCTGGATTGGATAACGAATTTATTTTAAAACAATTTGAAGAAATTGAGAAAAAAGTTGAAAATTTAATCAATGTTTGCAAGTCGTTTGAAACGACGAATTTAGAACTTAAAAATAAAATTGAGAGGTTAGAGGGAGAACTTCAAGGTAAGGTCGAGGCGGAAAATAATTATACTCAAGAAAGAGCCTTAGTTCGGTCAAAGATCGACAGTCTTTTGGAAAAGCTTGAAGATATTGCAGACGCGGGCTAATGACCTGAAGGGGCGATTTTAAAAAAGGTAAAGACTTTATTATTGGAACAACTTGTAACAATAGAGCTTTTTGGACAGCCGTATACGTTTAAAGCGGAAACGGATGTGGGTAACGCAAAAGAGGTTGCCGATCATCTGGTCAAAGAAGTGACCCGGATCGAGCCCCAACATTCGAGCAAATCATCTGTCAATAAGCTTGCAACCTTGATATTAGCTGCGCTTAATATTGCCAATGAAAATATTAAACTAAAAAAGAGTTATTCAGATTTATTGAAAGATATTTCTCAAAGATCGACGAATTTGATATATTTACTCGATGAAGCAGTCAAGGGTCCAAGCTTATTAAAAAGCGAATCCGGTGACTTGTAGCAAGTTATTGCATGCACTTGTTCTCATAATCTTTTATCTGCTCCCAAAAAGGGCGGATCGTGAAATCTGATGTGATCTTTCCGAAATAGATAAGGCCTTGAAGGTATTTGAGCTGTTTCAAACAATTTTGTGGCCCCTGCCGTGTTTGTGATTGGAAGATGTACTTTGACCCAACACTCCATAAAAGGGAGCCTTCTCTGATTTTGGTGTGCAGGTTCCGTTTATGCGGAAAAGCCTAAAAAAATTATAAGGTACCCACTTATTTTTTATGGATCAAAGACCTCCCAACACGGCATTATGGCAGGGGTCCTGTTTAACTCAAATAGAAAAAAAAGAGCAGGTTATCAAAAGCCTTACCGAGTAAATGCAGCGGACCATCTGCTTCCAAGAATGTTGAATTTCTGAAGACAAGATCTTTCAGAAAGCATACTTGGAAACCTTGCCCTTTACCTCCCGGAAATCTCAAACCAGTCTACTTCAAAACCAATTTTCACAGACGTTTTGCATAGCAGAGACCTTTGTTTCGATCTGCTATTAAAAATATGTTTTATTGCGCTGTCTTTTGCAGCATTTAGATGGAACTGAATTTTAGGTAATGAACTCGTAGCATAGCGAGTCTATTCAGGGATTGGTGTTTAGTATTTGGCGTTTTATGACATATGCCGGCGAATATAGCGGATCATTAAATCGCTCAATACCAAGCACCAAATATAAACGATTCCGGGGAGAAAGAAAATGAATGAATATAATCTGTTAATCGGCATTATTGCATTTCTGGTGGGTTTTGCGATTGCCTTCTGGGTCAAAGGGTTAATCGTATCTCAGAAAGTCAAAGCCGCTGAAAAAGAGACTTCGCGAATGCTGGAGGATGCCAAACGGAGATCGGAAACGCTCATAAAAGAAGCCAAGCTGGAGGTTAAGGACAGACTTTTCAAAATGAAAAGCGAATTTGATGCCGAAACCAAAGATACTCGATCTGAACTCAAAGACAGAGAGAGACGGTTGATGCAGAAAGAGGAGCATATCGATCGCAAGACGGAGCAATTTGAGCAGCGGGAACGTGAGCTCTCGCGAAAAGAAAAAAAGGTCATTCAAAAAGAGGAAAAAGTCGGGTGGCAAGAAAAACAGTATGAAGAACTTGTTGCGGAACAAAAGCAGCAGCTCGAAAAAATATCCGGTTTAACGGCGGAACAGGCAAAAGAACTCCTTATCAGGGCGATGGAAAATGAAGCGCGTTATGAAGGCGCCAAAATTATTAAAAGGATAGAAAACGAAACAAAAGAACAGGCTGACAAAAAAGCAACGGAGATTATGGCCACCGCCATACAAAGATACGCCGGCGATTTCGTGGCCGAGCGAACAGTCTCGGTGGTTGAACTCCCGAACGATGAAATGAAGGGACGGATTATCGGGAGAGAAGGTCGGAATATCCGTGCGCTTGAAGCGGCAACCGGGATTGATCTGATTATCGACGATACGCCTGAAGCGGTGATTCTATCCGGGTTTAATCCGGTACGGCGTGAGGTCGCCAGGCTGTCTTTGATGCGATTGATCGCAGATGGTCGAATCCATCCGGCTCGTATCGAAGATATTGTCAAAAAAGTCGGAAAAGAAGTGGATTTGACCATTAAAGAATCCGGGGAGCAGGCGGCATTTGATTTGGGGGTTCACGGTATTCATAATGAGCTGATTAAGTATATCGGACGATTGAAGTTTCGGACCAGTTATGCCCAGAACGTTCTGCAGCATTCGGTTGAGGTGGGTGTCTTGGCGGGAATAATGGCATCTGAACTGGGTCTTAACACCAAGCTGGCAAGACGCATGGGATTGTTACATGATATCGGCAAGGCGATTGATCATGAAGTTGAGGGGCAACATGCCGTCATCGGCGCTAAGCTGGCAAAAAAATTTGGCGAAACGACCATGGTTGAGCATGCTATCGCGGCCCATCATGAAGATACGCCACCCAACTCCGTATATGACTTGTTGATTCAGGCGGCAGACGCATTATCCGGGGCGAGACCTGGAGCTCGCAAAGAACTCCTTGAAAACTATATCAAAAGATTGGAAGATCTTGAGAATATAGCCCATTCGTTCAAAGGCGTTAAAAACGCCTATGCCATTCAAGCCGGACGAGAGCTGAGGGTTATTGTTGAAAGTGGAATTATCACTGACGAAGACGCTACCCTGCTTAGCAGAGACGTGGCTAAAAAAATAGAAGAGTCCTTAACATTTCCGGGACAAATTAAGGTTACGGTGATTCGGGAAACCCGGGCTGTAGAATATGCCAATAAATGAAAGATCTAAAAAACAGGAAAGAGGAAAGAGAAAACAGGAAAAGGGATACGGGACACCGCGGATGAACACGAATGAACACATATGTGTTAAAAACTATTTTCTATTTTCTATTTTCTGAGGGGGATACCGCATGGCGAATTTACTTGAAGTTCTTCGGGGCCGGGGATTTATCGAACAGACCACTCATGAGGCGGAATTGGAGGCGTATCTCGGGGCCGGGAATGCAACATGCTATATCGGGTTTGATCCCACGGCATCCAGCCTCCACGTGGGAAGCCTTGTCCCGATTATGTCATTGGCCCATATGCAACGGCATGGGCATCGCCCGGTCGCTCTTGTGGGCGGCGGAACAGGCCTTGTCGGGGATCCGAGCGGGAAGACGGAGATGCGAAAACTGCTGACGCCGGAAATGGTGGATCAAAATGCGATTGGGATCAAACAGCAACTTTCCCGTTTTCTTGATTTTAAAGAGAATAAAGCATTGATGCTGAACAATGCCGATTGGCTGACAAAGTTGGAATATATTCCATTTTTAAGAGATTTTGGGCGACATTTTTCCGTTAATCGTATGATCAAGGCTGAAAGCTATAAAATCCGTTTAGAATCTGAAGAAGGTCTAAACTTTATTGAGTTTAATTATATGCTTTTGCAGGCCTATGATTTCTTGGAACTTTTTGATCAATGTGGGTGTCGATTACAAATGGGAGGCAGCGATCAATGGGGAAATATTGTTGCCGGAATTGAATTGGTCAGAAAAATCCGTCAAGAAACCGTTTTCGGTATCACGTTTCCTTTGATCACTACGAGCAGCGGTGCCAAGATGGGTAAAACGGCCGATGGTGCGGTTTGGCTCGATCCGGAGAAAACGTCGCCTTATGATTATTATCAATACTGGATTAATACCGATGATAGAGATGTTGCCCGATTCATGGCACTTTTTACATTTTTACCCATGGAAGAAATCAAAACCCTGGATAAATTCAGCGGGGAAGATTTGAACAGCGCCAAGGCGGTTCTGGCTTTTGAGGCCACCCAGATTGCACACGGCAGACAAGAAGCCCTCAAAGCGCATTTCGCGGCACAGCGCATGTTCGGTTCCCGAGTTGTGCCCGGAGACATCATGCCGTCAAGTTCGATTGTCCGGAATGGTTCTGAAAGTGATGATTCTTTGAAGACCGGGGACCTCTCTTCATTGGACTCGGAAAAAATGGCGATGCAAGCCCTGGATTCGATCCCCCATTCAGATATCGAAGAAGACCGGTTCAAAGACGGCATCCCGGCTTTCAAGCTGTATCATCAGGTCGGTTTGACACCCTCGGGAACTGCGGCCAGAAAACTCATCGAACAAGGCGGCGCCTATATTAACGGCCGGCGTGTAACTTCCTTTGATTACCTATTGACCCCAAATGATATGGTTGATTTCGAGATCATTTTGAGAGCAGGTAAAAAGCGATATCATAAACTCAAAATAATAAAAAATAATGCTTGACAATGACTGGGATCGGATCTAAAAAGGGCGATTCTAGCAACTTAGATGGACCCGAAAGTTTCGGGAAATTTTTTAAAAAAAGAAGTAAAAAAGTATTGACAAAGCAGATCGTTTTCATATAATAAAAGTTCCGGGCTGTTTCTTTGACAGTCTGAAAAATAACGACGCAAATTTTTTTGCGACTTCGTTGATCTTTGAAAACTAAATAGTGACAGCTTGTGAGTTAGGTCTCGTAGTTAATTCATTGCATCTGTTTCCAATCGGATGCAATTGTATGGTTTAATTGGAGAGTTTGATCCTGGCTCAGAATGAACGCTGGCGGCGTGCTTAACACATGCAAGTCGTACGAGAACTCTTTAGCTTGCTAAAGATAGTAAAGTGGCGCACGGGTGAGTAACGCGTGGGTAATCTACCTCCGAATCGGGGATAACCCGCCGAAAGGCGAGCTAATACCGGATGATATCTTTGAGACTTCGGTTTCAAAGATCAAAGATGGTCTCTACATGTAAGCTATTGTTTGGAGATGAGCCCGCGTACCATTAGCTTGTTGGTAGGGTAACGGCCTACCAAGGCTGCGATGGTTAGCTGGTCTGAGAGGATGATCAGCCACACTGGAACTGGAACACGGTCCAGACTCCTACGGGAGGCAGCAGTGAGGAATTTTGCGCAATGGGGGAAACCCTGACGCAGCAACGCCGCGTGAGTGATGAAGGCCTTCGGGTCGTAAAACTCTGTCAAGTGGGAAGAACCTGTTGGATGTTAATATCATTCAACACTGACGGTACCACTAAAGGAAGCACCGGCTAACTCCGTGCCAGCAGCCGCGGTAATACGGGGGGTGCAAGCGTTATTCGGAATTATTGGGCGTAAAGGGCGCGTAGGCGGTCCTTAATGTCAGATGTGAAAGCCCGGGGCTC
>JBAUWG010000067.1:0-2990 GCA_049583675.1 Desulfobacterales bacterium
GGCATTATTCCCGTTGAAATTGATTTGAAAGCAAGGGAAACCTTCGGCACCACCTTGAGCGCTCTCTGGCAAGAATTTAAAATGCAGCACGACGGTATAAATCATACGGCCAAAGGGCTTCATATTACCGGATACTGGCCAGATCCTTTTACCTATTGGAACCGTTCCGGCATCTATCCCGGTATCATCAAGCTTAAACGCCGGGGCCGTTACGGATTTATGGATGAGTATAAGATCCTATGGTTGTCGGAGTATGACGACCAAGGGATAACCAGACTTACCGAGTATCGCGGCGATACCTCCTGGATCTATGATATCGATCATGTCTGGGACCCCGGATCCGGGGGGGTGGCGGTCACCCGCAAGGGGCACCGTCCGTATCTGATGCTGCTGCCCAAAGGCAAGATGTCTTTCGCCACACGCCTTTGGGGTCCCCGGCTGGATGCTATTGCCCTTATTCCCGGACCACCTGGGGTCATTCAAATATCGGGCCCTGTCATGGACCGCCGGGGACGCATTGCCGTGTCCGCCAATCTGAACGGCAACTGGGACATTTGGCTCTATGACAAATCCTGGCATCGGATAACCACAGCGCCGTCCTTGGAGATAGATCCTTGGATTCAAGAGGGCCGACTGGTTTTTGCTTCCGATATTTCCGGCCGATTTCAAATCGTAAATGCCCGCATGCAGCCGCTGACCCAATGTAAAACCGCCGCATTGTTGCCGCGCCGGGACAACTATCTTTGCTTGGCGGCAAAGGGCTGGCAGATGGAATCACTGAAAGTTGATGATGAATCCCGGATGTTATACCCAGCCGGAAAGTTAGAAATCGCCGCTCCCCAAAAACATTCATCTTCTTTAAATTCAGAGTCATACACGCCATTAAAAAGCATTCTTCCGAATTATCTGATACCTGACGCCTACTACGACGGAACAGACCTTCAGGTCGGCGTGGTGACCGAAGGCCGTGACGTTACGGGAAAATACACCATCGACGCCGGACTGCGGTATGCAACGGGGACCCATTTTTTTTCCGGGATATTGGGGGGAAAAATCAACGATGTCGGCCTCCGATTGACACGTTATCCCCTGTCCTATGCGACCCGATTGGGCCAGGTGGTTGATGAGTCCCGCAATGAGTTCAGCTTATTTTGGACGCCGCTGGGCGGCAATGAGATCGATCTCTCGATGAATGGACGGTACTATGAACCCCTTGAGAGATCAGGACCATCCAAGGACGAGTACTGGGCTTCTTTCGGCCTGAAAAAGATTTTCGGTCGTCATCAGGCGAGACTCAACCTCGATGTTTTCGGAAAGGGCAGTCAGTCGCTTTATGGAGGCGGCGTGCTCTGGTTCGGAGAGAAAATCTTTACATCGCTTTACCTTAATGCCGGCAAGACCTGGGGGGACTTGTCTCCGGGTCATAATACTTACCGAATCGGCGGGAACGTTTCGGAAGGATACTTTACCCAGCGCCCCACCCGCTTGTTTCCGCTGCGCGGATTCGACTCCAACATTATCGAAGCCGGTCAGGCCCTTACTTCCGGGATCGAGGTCCTTTGGCCGCTGTTCAACCTGCAGGCCGGATATAAAACGTTGCCCTTATACTTTCATCGTATTTATCTCGGCACCTTTGTCGATACCGGAATTGCGAGTGATCGTCCTTCAAGGGACGATATTCTGGTGGGCGCCGGATTTGAGCTGATTACTTCCCTGGAAATCGCCTGGGGCAACCTGTCCTCCTTTCGCATCGGATTTGCCTGGCCGCTGCAACAGCCTGGCGGTTTGAACGAGTCCGGTCCAATCTTTTTAATACAACTGGGTCATCCGCTCTGATAAACCCGCCCGGAACCGTGATCCTCGGCTTTTTCGCCGCCCATGACGGCCGTCCGCTGAGTGCTTTCTGATGTTTCGCAGGAGATTAAGTTTATATGTTCGGAAAGATCTCAGTATTTGACATTTTGGGATTATCTTTGATATTTTAGAAATAACCGTATGTCATCTTAAACCGTTAAACACCGTATCCGATCAGAGTCTTTCCCATGAAACCTACTTGCCCTATTTCGGATCGGCGATTGAACGAAATATCCATCAGATTCGGTGCGGGGTTCGTCCTTTTCCTGGCTGTTTTTGCTATCATTTTTCATAATATCCTGATATTTATTTTGCTTGGAATTGACTTTTTTATTCGTGGTTTTAAAATTACGAAATGTGTCCCAATAGGTTTCACCTAAAATGAGCGATTTAAATTTTAATTTGATCTGTCCATGCGGGTTTGAGCCCGATCATTAACCATGGGACCCAAAGCAAGCTGAGAGGAGGGCCGTATGGATTACCCAAAAATATTATTACCTTATAATTTTACCCGCTATGACAAAAAGGCTCTGGATTTTGTCATGCATACCTTTGCCAACCAAAAAGAAGCCGACGTCACCTTATTCAATGCCTACACCCCGGCGCCTCCCATTGAAATGCGCGGAAGCCCTGTTATGGAACAAATGAAAGACACCTTGAATTATTTGTCGCAAAGAGTCAACGAACAGGATGACGCGCTAAAAAGCATTAAAAGCCATCTTTCGGGAAAGGGATTCAGAGAGGATAAAATTCACATTGTCTTTGAACCGAAAAAAAAGGATGTGGCCGGAGACATCATCGATCTTGCACAGACCGGTCGATTTAATGTGGTGGTATTAAATCGAAAACCCGGAAAAATCGCACGGTTTTTTACCGGAAGCGTTTTCAGCAAGGTTGTGGGGGCGCTGAAAGACACCACCATCTGCATTGTATCCTAGCAACGCCTTCATCTATGAGATAGAAACAGAAAAAGAGTATTCTTTAGTGATATCCGGAACATATAAGGAGGAATTCCATGGTTGCCGAAGACAGAATCGATATCGATATTTATAAAGTGGTCACCCGATCCATTGCCGCTGCCGATAACCTGGAGGATATGGGTGCGCAATTGACGCATCTTTTAGTAGGGACTTTAG
>JBAUWG010000068.1:0-2840 GCA_049583675.1 Desulfobacterales bacterium
GAATATGACCTTTTATATTGGGATGAATGATTTGTCAATAGAGGAGTCAAAATTAAGGCAATTATACCCGAATTTTGCACGAACTGGAGGCTTTCAAATTTAAAGATTTAGGTGATAGATAATGATATTCATTACCTGTCATCATTTCAATTCGGCAAACATGCAGGTCAATTCAACCACTTCGCCGTCATATACGGTTTTCGTTTTATAGGGCAGGCTTTTGAATAATTTGATCATCCCCAGATTTCTCGGCAGCGTATACGCCATCAGGCCTGAGATGCCGTGTTCTCTGGCAGCTTCTGACAATTTCTGAATGAGAATCTTCCCCAACCCCTTGCCTTGCCATTCTTTGCTGACGGAAAAAGCGACTTCCGCAATGTTTTTGGCCGGATCAAGGAGATATTCTCCCACAGCCACGACTTTCCCGAAACCGAATTCTCCCACAACAACCAAAAGCGTCAGGTTTTTGACGTAATCAATCTGGAACATGCTCTCCATGTCGCCACGAACAAAGCGGGTTCTCGCCTGAAAAAATCTGGAATAGATGTCATCTTTATCTTGGGTATAAAAGTGTTCTTGTATCCTTCTCTCGTCCACCGGTTTGGCCGGCCGAATGGTGATCAAAACACCGTCGATTTCCTTAGTTTCTTCCAGATTTATCGGATAGATGCCCTGCATCGACTCCGACAAGGTCCGCTGGGCGCCGAGCAGGCCCATTTTTCTGGCTTCAAAAAAAAGTTCCTCACGAAAATCGGGGTGCGCAATGCTGATCAAGGCCATGGCGCGCTCTTGAAGACTTTTTCCGAACAAATTCACGGCGCCGAATTCGGTAACCACATATTGGACATCCCCTCTCGGCACCACAATAGCGGTATCATTCAAAAAGGGAACGATTCGGCTCTTTTCGCCGTCGGCCGTGGTGGAGGTCAGCATAAGGATCGATTTACCGTCTTCGGCCCAGGAGGATCCCCGAATAAAATCGAGCATACCGGTCACTCCGGAAAAATGATTTAAAGCGATAGCATCTGCCGCAACCTGACCGGTGAGATCTATGGCCATGGGGACATTCATGGCGACCATTTTGCGATGTCGTGAAATGATCCCCGGATCATTGACATAATCCGAAGGATAAAATTCAATGGCTGGATTATCATCTAAAAATTCATAAAGATTGGTCGATCCTATGGCGCAGCTTGCCACGATTTTTCCTTCGTTGAATCCTTTTTTTCGATTGGTAATCACACCCATTGAAACCAGACGCATGATGTCATTGGTCAGGTACTGGGTATGGACGCCGAGGTCATTTTTGTGGGAAAGGGCCAGCAAGGTCGCCTGAGGCGTCGTGCCGGGACTGATCTGAATGGTTGAGCCGTCGTCAACGAGTCGTGCGATCAATCTTCCGATTTGATTGGCAGCGTCAAGTTCCGGGAGTTCGTCAATGGTCAAAAGTTCTTCTTCATGTTCAACAATTGCATTTACGTCGTTGACATGGATGAAGCTATGGCCCAGTATACGGGGCATCCTGGAATTCACCTGGGCGATGACAAAATCAGCGGATATTGCCGCCGCCAGTGTAATGTCAACGGAGATCCCCAGGCTCATCCATCCGAAATCGTCCGGCGGAGATACCTGAATGAGCGCGACATGAATCGGAAGAAGGCGGGTTTTAAAAAGGCGAGGCACTGCGGAAAGGTTCATCGGGGTAATAAACCGCTTGTTTTTTGCCAGACTTTTGGGTTTTGCCGATCCCAGATAAAACGAGCGGATATTAAAGCTCTGATCCTTGGTTTTATCGGCAATCAATGTCAACGGCGTGCTTTCCAGACTCAGCAAGCGAACAATCTCGATATCCGTGAACCGATCCGCTGCTTCGGCCAGTTTCCTGACCAGATATTGGGGTTCTCCGCAAGATGAACCAATAAAGACCCTCTGACCGGCTCTAATCTGCATGATCGCTTCTTGTGCAGTGCATTTTTTTTCGACGTAATTGTCAGCCCAATAAGTGGATATGGCCATGATGCACCTCCTCTGGATGATACGAATAAAGCGGGAAAAAAAAGCCTCGTTGAGGTTGCTGAAGCACTGTGGAACCATCAAAATGCCGATGCGTCAATTCGGCCTATGGAGAAGACATAAATATCACGTGTTTTTTTATCCTATCCGATGGGTATAATCAAGAAAAAGATCTTTTATTGTCACATCCGTCATGTATGGCCGACCGCGCAAGCCAAGTCCGGGCAAGCGCACGGGAAGGGGGGCTAAAAACCGCTATGAAAAAATCACCATCGATGCATTAAAGCGGGGTGGGGGGAGGAAAGAATCCAATCAGAGCATTTGGACCAGGGCATATTGTTTAATGAAGGCATCCAGTTGATCTGCCTGTCCATGGCTCATTTCACCGAATTGGACGCCCTGTTGCCGCATCTCGAACGTACTGAAAGGAACGAAATTGTCGACATGGATATCTGAAATTTTTTTGCAGGGGATGCCTTTTAAAAAATAACCATTACCACTTATAAATATGTCGACCTCAACCGGTTCGCCGATCTGTTTTTCATGGTTAATATACATGAAGGCCAGCCCGCCTGAACTGATGTTAATGATCTGGCCCAGTTTCGACGCGCCGTTCTTCAGCAGGGCATATATACCTTGTTGGACCTGATAGCGTTCATGGGATCTTCGTTCGATGATTTTTTTGCTGTTCAACATCCTGCCCCCATCAAAATAAAGTGACAGATAACCTCTTTCGGGTGTCGCCTCCGATGGAGATTTTTGCAAAGCACCCATTGGTCGTAACGTTTATCGCAAATCTTAAAATTGACTATAGAGTATATATATAT
>JBAUWG010000069.1:0-4264 GCA_049583675.1 Desulfobacterales bacterium
GATCTATTCATCAGATTCATTTTATTTTAATAACATGCAATGCAAAAAAAAGGTGGCGGATCGAATTTAAATGACTGATTTTATGATTTTTTGTGGAAATTCAAATCCAGAACTCGCCCAAAAGATATGCGGTTATCTGAATTTACCCCTTGGCGGGGAAAAGGTGAAACGGTTCAGTGACGGAGAGATTCAGATCGAAATCGACGAAAATGTAAGGTCAAGGGATGTTTTTGTCATCCAGTCCACGTGTTGCCCTGTGAATGAAAATCTGGTTGAACTGCTGCTGATGATCGACGCATTCAAACGGGCTTCGGCGGCCAGAATAACGGCGGTTATCCCATATTACGGATATGCCCGCCAAGACAAGAAAGTCGCCCCGCGTGTTCCCATCAGCGCAAAACTGGTGGCGGATATGCTGACGGTGGCCGGCGCTTCCAGAATTATTACCATGGATCTGCATGCAGGACAAATTCAGGGCTTTTTCAATATCCCGGTGGACAATCTCTTTGCCGCTGCCGTCCTTATCGATTATATCAAGGATAATTTTAATAATGGCCTCGTCATCGTTTCTCCGGATGCCGGGGGTGTTGAACGGGCCAGAGCCTTTGCAAAACGGCTAAATGCCGGGCTCGCCATCATTGACAAGCGTCGGGATGCTCCCAACAAAGCCAAGGCAATGGCCGTTATCGGCAATGTTTCCGACAAGGCGGTGGTTATTCTTGACGATATGGTTGATACCGCCGGAACCTTGGTGGAAGCTGCGGATGCGATTATGAGAAACGGCGCCAAGGAAGTTCACGCCTGCTGTGCGCATCCGGTCTTGTCGGGGCCGTCCATTGATAGGATTGAGGCCTCACCGCTAAAAACGCTGGTTGTGAGGGATACCATCCCATTGAGACAAAATGCCAAAAATTGTAAAAAAATAAAGGTTTTAACCATTTCAGAGCTGATCGGCGAAGCGATTATTCGAAGTTTCAGAGGTGATTCGGTGACGTCGCTTTTTGTGTAAAACCCTTTTAAGGAGGTTGATATATTTTGGAGTTAATAGACTTAAAAACAGATAAAAGAACCACAACCGGCAATGGTCCTGCACGGAGACTCCGGCGGGCAGGACAGATTCCGGCGGTGTATTATGGGCCGAATACTGAACCTGTTCTAATTTCCGTGAACAAAAATGATCTCGAATCGGTGTTGAAGAAAGGCGGTATCGGCCAGGTCATTTTAAACCTTGTCATTCAAAATAACGGTGAAACACGCACCATGCCCGCAATGATAAAGGAGCTTCAGACCCATCCGGTTTCAAGAAATTTCATACATGTCGATTTTTATGAAATTAAAATGGATCGGAAGATCACCGTCAAGATCCCTGTTATAACGACGGGTGTGGCAAAGGGATTAGAGCTCGGCGGAATTTTGCAGATTGTCAGACGCGAACTCGAAGTGGAATGCCTGCCTCTGGAAGTCCCGGAATCGATTATCGTTGATATTACAGATCTTGACATTGGAGATTCTATCCATGTGGGAAATATTTCCCTGGAAGGTGAAATTGAGATTCTGGATGAGGATAACCGAACGGTGGTAACAGTACTCCATCCGAAGCTTGAAGAAGTAGAAGCACCGGAAGGGGAGGAAGCGGCCGAAGAGGGCGCTGCGGAAGAAGGTGAAGGAGCGCCTGAAGCCGGCGGTGAAGAATAGTTTTATGGATTTTAATTATGCCGCAAAAACGGTTACGGCTGGTGGTCGGCCTTGGGAATCCCGGCCGAACTTATATCGGAACGCGTCACAATGCCGGTTTCATGGTCATCGATGAAGTAGCCCAGGTTTTCTCTATCGAGTTTTTAAAACGTAAGTTTAATGCCCTGTTCGGAACCGGATCCATAGACGGCGCTAAGGTCGTGTTGGCCAAACCGATGGACTTTATGAACAGAAGCGGGCCGCCGGTTCAACAAATTGCAGGATATTTTCGGATCTTATTCGAAGATATTCTGGTGGTTCATGATGACATAGATCTTGAGTTTGGAAGATTAAAAATAAAAGAGAAAGGAGGGGATGGGGGACACAAAGGTGTAAGATCAATCATAGATGCCTTTGGCAGCGGTGATTTTACGCGGCTTCGTATCGGCGTCGGGCGACCTGATGCCGGAAACGGTGCGGCTGATTACGTGCTGGACAATTTTGCTTTTGAAGAAAAAAAAGTATTAAGCCGGATCATCGCTTCGGCCAAGGATGCCGTCGTTACAATCCTTTGTAAAGGTGCAAAGGAAGGGATGAACAGATTCAACAACAAAAAAATATCAATTTCTAGCTAAGTATTTCAGATGGAGGGAAAATGGAATCTGTATTGAAAAATTTACCGTTGTTTTGCACGCTGGTCGGCGCTGTGGGAGTACTTTTCGCGATTGTGCTGGCCGGGGTTGTCAAAAAAGCGCCTGCCGGAAATGAAAGGATGCAGGAAATTGCCGGCGCTATCAAAGAAGGCGCGATTGCATATCTGAACCGCCAGCTCAAAAGTATGGGTACTGCCGGTATCATTATTTTCATTATCATCTTTGCCACGTTAGGGGTAAAAACCGCCATTGGATTTCTGGTCGGTGCAACGGCATCATTTCTTGCAGGGTATATTGGCATGCGGGTGTCGGTGATTGCCAATGTCAGAACGGCAGAAGCTGCAAAAAAAGGGCTTGCGGCCGGACTTTCTATGGCGTTTAAAGGCGGTTCCGTTACCGGCATGATCGTGGCCGGTCTGGCGTTAACAGCCATATCCGGTTATTATACCGTAACCCATGACGTTATTGCTCTTGTTGCCCTCGGGTTCGGCGGCAGCCTGATTTCGATTTTCGCGCGGCTGGGCGGCGGGATCTTTACCAAGGGGGCCGATGTCGGCGCAGACCTGGTCGGAAAGGTTGAGGCCGGTATCCCTGAAGACGATCCCAGAAACCCGGCTACGATTGCCGACAATGTGGGTGACAATGTGGGTGACTGCGCCGGAATGGCCGCCGACCTTTTTGAAACATATGCGGTCACCGCAGTTGCCGCCATGCTGATCGGTCATCTTCTTTTCCCGAAAAGCCAAATGGCAATTGAGTTCCCGCTGGTTCTGGGTGCGATCTCAATTGTCGCTTCCATGATCGCTGTTTTCTTTGTGAGACTCGGAAAAAGCGAATATATCATGGGTGCATTGTATAAGGGGATGTTCGGTGCTGCCATCATAGCAGCCGTCGCATTTTACTTTGCCTGTAATAAGTTCATGGTCGGGTTGGGCGAATTATCGGCCATGCAAATTTACTATTCAACGCTTATCGGACTTATCCTTACCGTTGTCATCGTTATTATTACCGAATTCTATACCGGCATTTATTCGCCGGTTAAACAGATTGCACAGGCATCTACCACCGGCCACGGTACAAATATTATCGCCGGTTTAGCCGTCAGCATGCAGGCGACGGCGGCTCCGGTTCTTGCCATCTGCCTGGCGATTTTTATGGCGTATCACTTTGCCGGCCTGTACGGAATTGCCATGGCAGCCATGTCTATGCTTTCCATGACCGGTATGGTGATTGCCATTGATGCTTACGGACCGATTACCGACAATGCCGGTGGTATCGCTGAAATGGCTGAAATGGATGAGAGCGTGCGGGCCGTGACCGATCCGCTGGATGCGGTTGGAAATACCACCAAGGCCGTCACCAAGGGGTATGCCATCGGCTCCGCCGGTTTGGCGGCTCTGGTCCTGTTTGCAGCTTATGTGCAGGAATTTGCCTTACACGGCAAAGCAGGCGCTGCGGCCATTAGATTCGATTTGTCCGATGTAAGGGTTATTATCGGTCTTTTCATTGGCGGGCTTTTGCCGTACCTGTTTGCTTCCATTGCTATGAAAGCGGTGGGCAATGCCGGCGGCGCAGTGGTTGAGGAAGTTCGTCGCCAGTTCCGTGATATTCCGGGCATTATGGAAGGAACCGCAAAACCGGACTACGGTGCATGTGTGGACATCGTTACCAAGTTTGCCTTGAAAGAAATGATCGTCCCCGCACTTCTTCCGGTTGTGGCGCCGATTATAGTTGGATTCGTACTGGGCAAGGTGGCCCTTGGCGGACTTCTCATCGGAAGCATCGTTACCGGCGTTTTTGTGGCGATTTCCATGACCACCGGCGGGGCAGCCTGGGATAATGCCAAGAAATACATCGAAGATGGTCACTTGGGCGGCAAGGGGAGTGATGCCCATAAGGCCGCGGTTACCGGCGACACGGTCGGCGATCCTTACAAG
>JBAUWG010000070.1:0-15472 GCA_049583675.1 Desulfobacterales bacterium
AACGCTTTCCCTTTTGGCATCTCTCGGTCACAGCGTCGATCTTGCCGCTTGGGAACCGGGGGGCAAAGATGTGCAAAAACAGCGAATGAGCATCCTGCTCTCCGGCTCAAATTACAGGAATCCGAAGACAGTGGCCGCAGGTCAGAGATCGGAAGCCGGAGGTCGGAAGTCGGCGGTCAGCGGTCAGGGATCGGAGGTCGGAGGTCGGAGGTCAGAGGCTGAAATGCCAACAATCCAAATTGAAAGAACCAATCAGGCTGCACCGCCGAATCAACCGAAAATCCAGCCGGGAGATCGGAAAATTCGCTCCAAAAACAAAACAGACATTCAAAACTCCATGAAAACGAAACACCCGCAGAACAATATCATACTGGACGCGCTCCAGGTGCTCCAGGACGGTCTCAAATCCATGCAGGCCCTACAAAAGCAAACCGCCGAAACCCATCAAAAATTTTTAGAAACCCAGACCCAGTCGGCAAAAAGTCTTCAACATATGATGGAAAACACCCAGCGGGTGGTTGAAGGATGTTTGGGGATTCAAACGGATAAAATCACATCCCATGAAGGGAGCGAAGAACACAAAAAGCCTGCGAACACCTTAAAAACCTCAACAGGTTTGATCCGGGCACACCCCGACTCTCAAATAACTGCCGCGGAAAATGTAATTCCTGCAACGCCTGACAAGCATTTAGAACCCATCTCTATTGAATCACTCCCTGAAGAGACTGTTTTTGAAACGACGGACCCGAAACCCGTCGGTAACCATCAAAAAGAGATTGAAGATCAATTGCTCGGCACCGTCAGCCGGTTGACCGGATACCCCGTCGAAATGCTGACCCCGGATATGGATATCGAGGCCGATCTCGGCATCGACTCCATCAAACGGGTGGAAATTCTTTCGGCCATAGAAGAAAAAATGCCCGAGCTCCCCACGGTCTCTCCCGATCTCATGGGCACCCTGAAAACCATGGGGCAGATTGTCGAGTATCTCGCCGGTCCTCCGGCCAGCCCGATACCGGAACCCGGCACCTCTGTTTCCGAGCCTGATCCTCATTCAGTGCCTGTCAGAGAATCCTTGGCGCCCTCTACCCAACTCATTTTTGATGTTTCACCCGAAACCCTGTCCGCCGGCCTGGGCCGAAAGGTCGTGACAGCCGTTGAAAAACCGTTTGTTCAAAGCGAGCGCCTATCTTTGCCGAACGGACGCACCGTGTATGTCACGGACGATGAGACCGGCCTTTCACAGGCTGTTGTGGATAAATTTAAATCTATGGACATCCAGGCGGAGATCCTGCCGGGAAAACGGATTTCCGACACCATCAGCGGAAAAAATCCGGTAACTCACGCGGCAGGTTTGATCCTCCTGGCTGAACAGCCCATGGACAACGGATTTTTTCAGCAGGCATTCTCTCTGGCAAAATTCTTCGGCCCGGACCTTTTGCATTCCGCCGAAAAAGGCGGCGCCTTGTTTGCATCCGTGACGCGTCTTGACGGTGCTTTCGGCTTCAAAGGACGGGGAATAGACCATCCCTTTCAGGGAGGCTTGGCCGGACTGGTAAAGACCGCAGCCGTTGAATGGGAAAATGTCCGCTGCCGGGCTTTTGACATCACTCCCGGTTGGCAGCATCACGCCGACATTGCCGAAGCCCTTGTGTCCGAGCTGCTGTGTGCCGATCCAATGGATCCGGTGGAAGTGGGCTTGGAACCGGATGCCCGATGGATTCTTGAACTTGAATCTTTGCCTTTTCCCCAAGGGAACATCTGTCTTGACCCAAAAGATGTCGTCATCGTAACCGGCGGCGCCAGAGGGATTACCGCCGCAGCAGCCTGCGCCCTGGCAGAACACGTAAAACCGGCTCTGGTACTTTTGGGACGATCTCTTCCGCCGTCGCCGGAACCTGAATGGCTTTACGGGATCGAAGACCCGGCGGCGATTAAGAAGGCGATTTTTGACAATGAGTTTGCCGGCACCTGCCCTGCCCCGATCCATTTGGAAAAAATATATAAAAAAGTGATGGCCCATCGTGAAATCGCAAAAAATCTTGAAACCATGAAAGGCCTTGGCGCCGACGTTCGCTATTATTCGGTGGATGTTCGCGATGCCGATGCCGTAAATAAGATGTTAACCGATGTTCGAAGCACTATTGGCCCCATAAAGGGGATTATCCACGGCGCGGGGATTTTGGCGGACTGCCGGATTGTCGACCAATCGGCAGAACAGTTTGAAACGGTGTTCAGTACCAAGGTGGATGGGTTGCGAACGCTCCTGTCCGCCACAAAAAGAGACCCTCTTAAATACCTGGTGCTGTTTTCGTCGATTACGGCGCGGATAGGAAACAACGGGCAGGCGGATTATGCCATGGCCAATGAAGTCTTGAATAAAATGGCGCAAAAAGAATCCGTCCAACGTCCTGACTGCCGGGTGATTTCCATCAATTGGGGACCCTGGGACGGCGGCATGGTCTGCTCGGCTCTCAAACGAAAATTTGAAAGCTGCGGCGTCGGACTTATCCCTGTGGATGCCGGCGCCATGTGCATGATTCATGAAATGAAAGGCGGCAAAAATTCTCCGGTGGAAGTGGTCATCGGCGCCGATATCCTTATTGAAAAAAAAGCAGGCAAATCAAAAGAATCCGTACGGGAATCGATCATTGTCGCAAATCCAAAAGAACCCCTTTTCGTGACCGTTCAGCGCGACATCGATGTGGATCGATACCCGATTCTCGGCGCACATCTATTGGATGGAAAACCCGTGGTGCCCTTCGCACTCATCGCCGAATGGCTGGGCCATGGCGCGCTGCACGGAAACCCGGGGCTTTTGCTCCACGGCCTGGACGATATGCGTATTTTCCAAGGCATCAAGATCGACCAAAAGAAAAAACACATCCGTCTCATGGCCGGCAAACCAAGAAAAAAAGGAACCGCTTTCGAAGTGGATGTTCAGATCAGAGACGG
This sequence comes from Desulfobacterales bacterium, assembly GCA_049583675.1. Lineage (GTDB taxonomy): Bacteria > Desulfobacterota > Desulfobacteria > Desulfobacterales > UBA11574 > UBA11574. The sequence goes on from JBAUWG010000070.1 coordinate 2,956, forward strand.
GATCAAGGACAATATCGAGGTGATCCATTCCGGAGCCACGGCCATTTTGACCGACCGGCTGGCGCCGCCGCCCGCTTTTGACCTGTCCGCGTATATCGGCACCAACGGCTATTCAAAAACCATCGATGAAATCTATGAAAATATCCTCTTTCACGGGGTCGAACTTCAGGGCATCCAAGAGATTATGGGGTATTCATCCCGATTTATTACCGCTCGGATTTCCTCCGCACCATTGCCTGCCGCATGGATGGCGGAACCGATGAGAAGCAAATGGATCGCCGATCCTTTGGTCCTTGATTCCGCATGCCAGATGGCGATATTGTGGTGCTTCGAAGAACGGGGCATGGTGTCTTTGCCCAGTTACAGCGCCAGCTACCGCCAGTATCGCGATGTTTTTCCCCCGGGGGGCGTGACTGCCGTTCTTGAGATCAAAGAATCCGGAGATCATAAAATAAAAGGAGATTTCACATTCCTCGATGCCCATGAGGTGGTGGTGGCCCGTATGACCGGCTATGAAGCGGTCATGGATGAATCATTGTCCAGGGCATTCAAGCCTGAACAAGCCGAAATAACTGGATTCCCGCTTTCGCGGGAATGACAAAAACGGGACATTTCAGACTTTTTACGAAACCATCAAATATCAAATCCCAAAAATCAAACAAATCTCAATGACCGAAATTCGAAAATCCAAACAACGGCTCGTTCTTAAAGGTTTTTGTCATTGGATATTGGAATTTGTGATTTTCGACACAAAACTCCACGGCAGAGCCAATTGATCTCTGACCTGGCCCAAAGGACCAGGATTTCATTGTCAGATTAAAAATTTCTTCCAGAATATGTTCTTTGCCGTGCCCGCGCCATGGCTTTGAGCACATCCACATGAATATCCACATAATCGTAAACCCGGGCTTTCTTCTTTCCCGGCGCAGGCCGTAGCACCCGGCCCAAATACTGCAACACCCGGCCGCTAAACTTAATGGGGGTAACCAGAAACAGCGGAGACAAATCGCTGCGGTCAAACCCTTCCCCGATCAACTGTCCGGTGGCGATCAACACCTTGATTTCTCCCTTGTCCAAACAATCCAGTACTTCCCGCCGCTCGGCAACGCTCAGATCCCCAATCAAGAGCCCCGAGGGAATCTTGTACTTAAATCGCAACATCGACTGCAATGTCTCGCAGTGTTTTTTCCGGTCCGAGAGAACCAGGCAGACCCCGCCACTCTGCTTAGCCTCTTTTGCAATATCCGATGCGATCAAGCGGTTTCGATCGTCGTCCTGGGTCAGCTCCGACATCATCTTGGAATATTCGTTCACCGGGTCATAATAGGGCTTGAATTTTGTCTCTCGAACAATGACCTCTGCAGCCAGTACGTCGCCGGTTCGGATCAGACGGTTCTGATCGATCTCGTGATGCACATCCCCCAAATGCCAGAAGATAAGCCTGGACAGATTGTCCCTCCGATATGGGGTCGCCGAAAGCCCCAGCATGTACCGGGAATCGAACTCGGTCACCGCCTCGGTAAAGGTTCTGCTGGGACACCGGTGGCATTCATCCACCACCAGAAAAGCGACTTTTTTCGAAACCTCCTCCGCGCACTTATACAGGGTCTGAACCAGGGCCACGGTCATCTTCTCACCCATATTAATTTTGCCGCCGCCGATAAACCCGACCAGATCCTTTGAAATTCCCAGAAATTTTTCAATACGCTCCATCCACTGAAAGGCCAGATCCTTGGTATGCACTACGATAAGACAAGGCTGTTTTCTCAGGGCCATGATATAAAGCGCCATCACGGTTTTTCCGCTGCCGGTGGGCGCACTCAATGTTCCGAAATCCCGCGACATCATGGTGTCGACCGCTTTTTGCTGAAACGGCTTGAGGCGGCCGCCAAAATGAAAATCAATTGGATTTAAAGTCCGGCGCTGATCGTCGACCTCGTATGCTATCCCCTGTCGTTTGCAAAGCAGCATCAACTGCCGCATGTATCCCCTGGGAATCCAGAGTCCGCCGCCCCGGGCTTTGTCATAGAACTTGAGCATTTTAGGGGTGCCCCGGTTCCACCGGCCCATGCGTTCGTTTTCCATCCATTTGGGGTTGGAAAACGTCAGGGTCTTTATGAGTTGGGTTCGGATTTCCGCAGGCATGTTGTAAAGCCGCAGGTTGTTGGCGAGGATAATTTTCAAATCATCTCTCCTTCAAGTTGACTATTGTCCCTACGGTGAATATCATAATTCTGTTAGGATTGTCCAATTTCATTTATAAAGGTGGGAAACGATCATGATCAAACCGATTTACTTAGACTACAATGCCACAACACCCCATGATCCGGAAGTGATCGAGGCCATGCGGCCGTTTCTGGAAACCGAATTCGGAAACCCCTCCAGTTCTCACTGGTACGGCATCAAACCCAAACAGGCCGTGGAGACCGCCCGCAGGCAGGTGGCCGGCATCCTTAACTGCGATCCAACCGAAGTTTTTTTTACCAGCGGCGGCACGGAATCGAACAACCATGCCATCCGCGGTGTGGCGATGCGGTTTCGGGAAAAGGGAAATCATATCATCACCAGCAATTTCGAACACCCGGCAATACTCGAAGTTTTCCGATATCTCGAAGGGGAAGGGTTCGAGGCCACGTATTTGCCGGTCAGTGAAGACGGCATGGTGAATGTCGCCGATGTGGAAAGGGCGATTCGCCCCACGACCGTTTTGATCACCGTCATGCATGCCAACAACGAGGTGGGGACTGTTCAGCCCATTGCCGAAATCAGTCGGATCGCAAAAAAACACGACATTGTCATGCACACCGACGCCGCTCAATCAATAGGGAAAATCCCCACCGATGTAAAACAACTGGGCGTGGATCTGCTCTCTGTGGCCGGGCACAAGGTGTATGCACCCAAAGGTATCGGTGCGCTCTATGTGCGCTCGCCTCTGACCCCTGAAAGATTCTGCTTTGGTGCCGATCAGGAAATGGGGTGGCGGGCCGGCACCGAAAATGTGCTGGAAATCGTGGGTCTGGGAAAAGCCTGTGAAATTGCACAACGGGATCTGGAAAAGAATATGGCCCGTATGAAATTTCTGCGGGATCGGCTGCATGAGGGCCTGTTGGGCCGGCTTTTCGACATTCGCCTCAACGGCCACCTCCAACTTCGCCTTCCGAACACACTGAACATGTCCTTTAAGGATCTGGAAGCCAACCGCATCCTGGAAGAAATCGGCCTCGAGGTGGCGGCATCCGCCGGAGCCGCGTGCCACTCCGATTCCCTTGAAATTTCTCACGTCCTGATCGCCATGGGCATTCCCATAGAGTGGGCCAAAGGCACCCTCCGGTTCAGTGTCGGCCGGATGACCACTGAAGCCGAAATCGATAAAGCGATCCGAGTGGTGGCAGATGCCGTCAACAAATTAAAGGAACTTTGTTAACGAAAAAAGTCATATCCCCGAAAGATCCGAATATCGAAACTCATGAACAAACCGCTGAATTCTTTTGGTGCGTGAAGCGAAAGCCATGCGATTGAACGCGCCGATACATGGGTAAGACTCGCCGCAAAAATGATTGACCGTGAGCCATTGGTTGAGTATGGATAGCCTTAAATAGAGACCGACCGGTCTGTCCGCTACGAACCCTAAAAAAGGTATTGTGCCATGACACTGAAAGACAGAATCATTCATGAGTCCCTCCGGCAGTTTTCCACCAAAGGTTTTCTGAATACGTCGATTACCGACATCTTGGAGGCTGTGGGCACTTCCAAGGGCGGAATTTACAACCATTTCAAAAGTAAAGAGGATCTCTTTTTCGCTGCCATGAGTGAGGCGCGAAAAATCTGGCGGCAGAGAAATCTGGACGGTTTGCAGCAGGTAGAGCGTCCCGTGGATAAAATCAAAAAGTTATTGGCCAACTACCGGGATAAATATTTATCTGACGCAGAAAACTTTCCCGGCGGCTGCATCTTCGTCACCCTGGCGGTAGAGTTGAACGATCAGCGACCGCATCTGGCCCGGGAAGTGAATGAGGGATTTTTAAGATTCAAGCGTATGTTAAAAAGGTTGTTGGATCAGGAAAGGGAGGCCGGCAATCTGAGGAATGGTGTGGACACGGCACTGATCGCCGAATTGGTTTTTTCGGGTATTTTGGGAGCCAGTGTCATGTTCATTTCAGACAAATCTATGGCGACTTTGGATCGCAATATCAGCGCGTTATGCGACTATTTAACCCAAATCATCAGGTAACGCGCTTTGATTAAACCAAAAACCGCTATCTTTGCCGTGTCTGACATCGCGGTTGTCGCTGATTATCGTAAAATCCTTCCTCTTCTGATAAAAGAGATCCGGGCCACGCTCCGGGACAGTCGGATCGATACCTGTGAGATGCCCTGAAAAGTGGAAATGACAAAAAGGAATAACGATGCAAAAAATCCGAAAAGTAGCCATCCTTGGTGCCGGAGCGATGGGTGCTTATTTCGCCGGCAGCTTTTTCGATACGGATGGTTTTTCGACGGTATTGATTGCCAAAGAAGATCGTTTGGATAGACTCAGAAAAAATGGCCTGGTCATCAACGGAAAACCCTATGCTATTCCGGCGATCCATCCTGATAAAGCGACTTCGCCGGTAGATCTCATCATCGTGGCGCTTAAATATCATCACCTCGAAAAAGCGGTTCAAGGTTTGGAAAAACTGGTCGGCGAGTCGACCACTATTCTCTCTGTTATGAATGGACTTGAAAGTGAGGAATATATTGGTTCCATTTACGGTACGGATAAGATGTTGTATACCATTTCCGTGGGAATAGATGCCCTGCGTCAGGGGAATCGAATCACCTACACCAAGCCAGGCAAACACTATTTTGGTCACGCCGTTAATACCCGTCTCAGCCAGCGGGTTCTTTACGTGCAAGAGGCGTTTGACAGGGCAGGAATCGTTTATGAAATACCGGAAGATATGATCCGGATGCTGTGGTGGAAGTTCATGATCAACGTCGGGATGAACCAGGCATCGGCGGTCATGAGAGCCCCATACGGCACTTTCCGGACATCTCCGGAAGCGCAAGCTCTAATGGAAGCGTTGATGAAAGAAGTCATTATGTTGGCCGCTGTTCTGAATGTGAACCTGACAAACCGGGACATTAAAGAATGGTATCCGATCCTAAATGTTTTATCGCCGGAAGGAAAGACGTCGATGCTCCAGGATATTGAGGCAAAACGCAAAACCGAAGTGGAAATTTTTGGCGGAAAAGTGGTTGATTTGGGTCATATGCATGGTGTGCCGACACCGGTGAATCAAACCGTATTCCAAATTATTCGTGTATTGGAGCAGTACCCAGAATGACACCGACCTGTAGTTTTTCTCATCGGATCAGAACTTAATTTTCCGTAACAATGCACCCTCGACTTTCGCGCGATTATGATTATACTATTCAAAAACGATATCGAACCGCTCACTTTTAGAATGATTTTCCATAGAAAAGCGATAACGCTGTATGAATAGGAGGCATGTATGTCACATTCAGCCAAGCTTAACTTCGTTGAACAACAAGGGTTTAAAAATCCAGGCAGCCCGGCCTGCGAAGTTCAGTACACCGCTCTGATGTTCCAGCCCAGACTCCTCGGCGTATTCGTGGTCACGGGTTTGATTTTTCAATCCGGGTTACTTTTTTTAATCCTTTCGGCCATTCTTTGGTGGAATGTCTTTGTTCCGGCTTTGAACCCGTTTGACGCCGTATATAACCGTCTCTTTGCAGGCCCGAAGGGGCTTCAGCGGCTCACCCCAGCCCCGGGACCCAGACGTTTTGCGCAAGGTATGGCCGCCACATTCATGCTGTGTATCGGCCTTTTTCTGCTGCTGAAATGGCATATTCTGGCATGGATTTTCGAGATCCTGCTGGTTGTGGCACTCACTGCCTTGATATTCGGTAAGTTTTGCCTCGGGTCCTACATATTTCATCTCTTTAGGGGTGATGCCGCCTTTGCGAACCGAACACTGCCATGGGCTCGAAATAACTAATATTTTACGAGAATCGGGGGATTCCCTATGAAAATCATCGTCATCGGTGCAAGCGGCACCATCGGACAGGCGGTAGTTGATTTGCTGATGGCTGATCATGATATCGTAAAGGTCGGTCTTAGAAGTGGCGTTTTCAAGGTTGACCTTGCTTCAAAAGCTTCGATCCGAAAATTGTTTCAAGATGTCGGCGGTTTTGACGCAGTCATCTCTGCAGCCGGTTTGGCCAAATTCGGCAGGCTTGATGAGCTCGGCGACGAGGATTACATGTTGGGACTTGCCAACAAACTCATGGGACAAGTCAATCTTGTCCGTGTCGGCCGAAAACACATCAACGACAAAGGGTCATTCACCTTAACCAGCGGCGTACTCAGCCAAAGTCCGATGCCGGGTAGTTCATCCATCAGCATGGTCAACGCGGGCATCGAAGGGTTTGTGCGCGCAGCGGCGTTGGAGACACAACGCGGTATTCGAGTGAATGCCGTCAGCCCAATCTGGGTGAAAGAAACGTTGGAAACTATGGGAATGGATAGCTCGGAAGGGATGCCTGCAGAACGGGTTGCCTTGGCATATAAAGAAAGTGTCGAAGGACGGCGAAACGGAGAAGTACTCGACGTGAGGCATTTCGTATAACACTGAGCCGATAGTGGCTCAATTGAGCAAAAAACGCTCAAATGAGGAGAAAAACCATCATGAATCTCGACTTATCCGATAAACTTTCGTTGATCACCGGCAGTACGGCCGGAATCGGATATGCAATTGCGACATCGCTGGCTCGGGAAGGCGCCCGCGTTATTGTCAACGGTCGATCACAGTCATCCGTGGACGATGCCGTGTCCAGGATAAAATCCGATACGGGAGGCAATGCAACCGGGTTTGCAGGGGATCTCGGTATTGAAGCGACAGCCCGACGGCTTGCCGAAAAATTCCCTGATGTGGAAATCCTTGTCAATAATTTGGGTATTTTTGAACCAAAGGAATTCGAAGACATTACGGATGCCGACTGGCGGCACTTTTTCGATGTGAATGTTCTCAGCGGCGTACGGCTGGCGCGTCTCTTCCTGCCCGGCATGAAACGCCGAAACTGGGGCCGCATTATTTTTATCTCCAGCGAAAGTGCGGTTCAGATTCCTGCTGAAATGATACACTACGGAATGACCAAAACCGCACAGCTCGCCGTATCGAGGGGCCTTGCCGAAGCCGTCGCCGGGACCGGCATCACGGTGAACAGCGTCCTTCCCGGGCCGACTAAATCCCGGGGGGTCGGTGAATTTGTAAACGAACTGGCCAAAGCGGAGGGCAAATCATTTGAAGCATTCGAGAAAGAATTTTTCGAAAAGATTCGGCCCACATCCCTTATCAAACGCTTTGCAACACCGGAAGAAGTCGCTTCGCTGGTCACTTACATCGCCAGTCCCATGGCATCGGCGACAACCGGTGCAGCCTTGCGCGTAGACGGCGGTGTCGTAAAAAGCGCATTTTGAAAATGAATAAAGAAGAATTAAAAAATGCATCCCGGAGAACTGCTTTGCATAGGACATAGAGGTGCAATGGGGCATGCGCCGGAGAATACGCTTTTATCCATCCACAAGGCTCTGGAATTGGGCACACCCTGCATCGAAATAGATGTCTACAATATTGACGGACACCTCGTTGTTTTTCATGACAACCGCCTCGAACGCACCACCAACGGCACGGGGTACTTGCTGGATCAACGGTTCGACGACCTTCGAACGCTGGACGCCGGAAAGGGTGAAAAAATTCCGATCCTGAAGGAGGCATTCGAAGCGATTCAATTAAAAGCAGGAGTGAATATCGAATTGAAAGGCCCGGGTACCGCCGGACCGGTAGTGGCGTTTATCTGTGAGATGAGGGAAGCCGGTTGGAATGATGATCTCCTGTTGGTATCGTCGTTTAACCATCGGGAACTGTCGCTGGTGCGCCGGCTAGATCCGAAAATAAACCTCGGCGCGATGATGGTGGGCCTTCCCGTGGATGATGCGGCATTTGGTGAATCTCTGGGTGCTTATTCGGTTCATCTTTCTTTTGAATTTATCGATCTCGAATTTGTAAAAGATGCCCACGCCCGGGGTCTTCGCGTATTCGCATTTACGGTCGATCATCCGGAGGATATAAAAAAAATGAGGGCGCTCGGCGTCGACGGCGTCTTCACCAACTACCCTGAGAAGGTCCTTAAAAGCAACACTGTCATATATGCCGCAGGATGGCCCTGATCGCCGATCAAGGCGTTCATGAGATTCTCGCGATCGTTTTATCTTTACATACTAATTTCTTAACCAAAAAAGCCGCTAGGCGTTTTGAGTGTTCAGAGTTCAAGCAGATTTAAATAGGGAGGATCACCCTCCTGAACACTGAACACTTGAACTCTGAACACTTGCGATATTCAAAGCACCGATACGGTGTACGGCAATCGACACAGTTAAAAAAAAAATCAATTTTGTTTGGCTGGTATTTTGGGAAAGAGGCAAAAAGTGTATCGCGAAAAAATGTTGGGCAGGATATCGGATCGAACCGACCCGTGGGATATGCTGATTATCGGGGGCGGCGCAACCGGTGTGGGTGTAGCGGTAGATGCCGCTTCCCGGGGATATAACGTTCTGCTTCTGGAACAAAGCGATTTTGGAAAAGGGACATCCTCCCGAAGCACAAAACTTATACACGGGGGCGTTCGATATCTTCAGCAAGGGAACATCTCTCTGGTCATGGAAGCACTGAGAGAGCGTGGGATACTGCGCAATAATGCGCCCCATCTGGTACATGACTTGGCTTTTATTGTTCCCAATTACGATTGGTGGGAAGCGCCTTTTTACGGCATCGGGCTAAAAATTTATGACATTCTGGCAGGCCGCTATGGTTTCGGGCCTTCAAAAATTCTCACAAAAGACGAAACTCTGGAACGAATCCCAACGATTAAACGCGACGGCCTGCGCGGCGGAATCATATATTACGACGGTCAGTTTGACGATGCCCGACTCCTCATCAACCTCGCTCGCACCGCATCGCATCAGGGTGCCACTCTGTTGAATTATGCCCGTGTTGTCTCGTTGACCAGGAGCGGTGACGGATTCATAAACGGGGTGATTTTTGAAGATCTTGAGGCCGGCACCGAGCACCGGGCGACATCCAGGACAGTCATTAATGCAACCGGTCCATTTGCTGATCATATCTGTCGGATGGATGATCCGCATGCCGTACCCTTGATCTCTCCCAGCCAGGGGATTCATCTGGTCTTGGATAAATCCTTTCTACCCGGCGGATCCGCCATAATGGTCCCGCATACCAAAGACGGCCGCGTGATGTTTGCCATTCCCTATCTGGGGGCCACGCTGGTGGGCACCACTGATACCCCCATCTCGGAAATCGAACTCGAACCTCATCCCATGGCGGAGGAAATCGATTTCATCCTGGAAACCGCGGGCGAATATCTTGAGAAAGTCCCGTCCCGGGAAGATATTCTGAGCGTGTTTGCAGGTATACGTCCGCTCGTCAAAACCGCCGATGAAAAAAACACCGCTGCTTTGTCCAGGGACCACATCATCCATATCTCCAATTCAGGATTGCTCACCATTGCAGGCGGCAAATGGACGACCTATCGCCTGATGGCGAAAATCTGTGTCAACTATGCGCTCTCCCTTGCAGGACTCGAATCGAAGCCTTGCGTCACCCAGCAGCTCAATATTCACGGTTTTCATAATACGCCGGAAAAATTCGGAGAGTTTGCACTTTACGGGTCCGATGCACCAGCCATACAAGATCTTATGCGTGCGGATCCAGCCCGCGAGGAACGCCTGCATCCGGCACTGCAGGCACGTGTCGTAGAGGTCATATGGGCCGTACGATTCGAAGCGGCACGTACCGTTGACGATATCCTGGCCCGAAGGACTCGCAGTCTTTTGCTGAATGCGCAGGCTGCAGGTGAAACAGCGCCCAAAGTCGCTTCGATTATGGCCAAGGAACTGGGACACGGTCGCAAGTGGGAAAGCGATCAAATTGAAGCTTTCCGCAGCATCAGCAAAATTTATCTGCCTGTATAGAAAAACGACAACCTGTAAACACCCTTTTGTTTTGTTTGGGTCGGGTCGGTCAGGGTATGTTTTGCTTCTTTATTGACAAAATATTTTATAACTGTTTTGAATTCTTTAAAATATTTTAGAGGTGAAACCATGGAAAAAATTTTCAACGGCAAAAAAACAGCGAAGTTGGGCACTGAAAAGAATCCCGCTGTCGTCTACGTCAACACAAAAAAGAGGATGAAAGAGGTTGCCAAAATCTTTGAAGAGAACCATTGGAAATGTCAAATAGAAGTAACGACTGACAAGCCGGAGGATATTGCCGATTTGGAAACATTATTGAATTGGCCGGAACCAACGCACGCCGAAAAAAAAGTCGGACGCAACGATCCCTGTCCTTGCGGAAGCGGGAAAAAATACAAAAAGTGCTGCGGTCAATGAATAGGACCTTATTCACCCAAAACACTGAGAAAAGGAGGATATATCATGAAAAAATGGATTTACATTGGTATTGGCACGGTAGTTGTTATTATCGCTGTTATTATTTTCGGACTTTCAAACCTGGGTCCTATCATTAAACGCGCCGTAAATTCTTACGGTCCCAAAATAACAAAAACAGAATTGCACGTGGCTGATGTAAGCGTCTCTATCTTTTCAGGAGAAGCTAAAATTAAGCAATTTTTCCTCGGCAATCCCACTGGATTTAAGACACCGAGCGCCATGAAGGTGGGCTCGGTTCTTGTGAAGGTCAACGAGAAATCTTTAACCGGCAACCCGATTGTTGTGGATCGGATCGAGGTGATAAGCCCTGAAATAACCTATGAAAAAAAAGGGGAAATCGATAATTTCCATACGATTTTAAACAATATCGAAAAAATTTCAAATTCCGAAAAACAATCAAAGCAAGAACCGGGAAAAGAAGGTGCCGGGAAAAAAATCATCATTCGGGATTTCGTTGTCAAGAACGGAAAAGTCAATCTGGCATTATCGGTATATGGATTAGGAGACAAACAAATCAGTTCACCCTTGCCGGATATCCACCTCACGAACATTGGAGAAAAGAAAAATGGTGCATCACCGGCTGAAGCGTTTAAAGAGGTTTTCGCCGCACTGTATGGAAAAATTACTTCTCCTGCAGTTACCGATGTATTGAACAAGCAGCTCAAATCAATGGGAGTCAATCTAGATTCTCTAAGAGAAGGCGCGATGAAAAAATTAGAAGGCACTACCGGTAACGTGCAAGAACAGCTCAAGGATGTCGGTAAGAAAGTCAAAGGTATGTTCGGCAATTAACCATAATTGTATCGGTTACCTCGGTTGAACCATGTGAACGAAGCGAAATACTGCTCTTTGTGGTGAAGATGTCGTTCCGCTACACTTAAACGATGCGGAACGACATCTGATGCAGCAAATCAGGAACTTTACGATTGCAGGGTAGCTAATTCACCGGCCCAATTGACTGCCGTCTGGAATGCGGTGTTAACCTTTCCGGCGTCAAGGTTTAACTGCTGAATCATCTTTTCCGCTTCCGTCCACCTTGCCTCTTCAAAATATCCGGCCAGATGAAGCAGCGGCAAATATTCATTGTTCCGCTCCCCGCACAATGCCGCCTTGAGCTTATTTTCCAACGGCAAATACCCCACAATTTCCGTCATGGGAATGCCGAGAAGGGCATCCAAAAGAGAAAATATCCCCAGAAGGTTCAAGCTGTTCGGATCGAATCCCCAGAAATCATGTTCCCGGGCCACGAGTTCCAGAAACCTTCCCCGTTGCGCCGATAGAAGAACCAGTTCGGAAACCTCTTTGTTTTGACCCATATCGGATAAAAGAACAACCCGAAGCCAGTTTTTTATTTTCCGCCACCCCAGCAGCAAAATCGCTTGATGGATGGATTTTATCTTCCGAGGCAAGCCAAAGGCCGATGAATTCAGAAACGCCAAGAGACGAAAACTGATGGAAACATCCGTCTGGATAGTTTTTGCGAGCTGGTCGAAATCGGGCTGATCTTTTTCAATGACTTGCAACAGGTTGAACCGCGAAACCTCTCCGGAGGTGAACTTCCGGACAGTAATCTGCTCCGGTGATTTGAAAAAGGACCCATGAAAAAGGGAAAAACCCAATTCCCGGCACAACGCAAAACGAGCCGGGTCTTTCACTTGGGCGGCCAGAAAGGTCGCGTCATAGGGCCGGGCGAGTTCAATGATCTCAGTGAGTTCATCCTTTTGTCTTCCGGATATGTCCGTGCCGACGATATCGGCCATTCGATAAAGCGGGTCGCATGCGGAATTTCCCGTAAATCCTCTGACGACCATGAGATATCCGTCGGATTTCAATCGGCTCAACACGTCCAGAACATTCGGCCGGCCGACCATGTCCTCCGTGACCATAACAGCGACGAGATTTTGTGGAAAAGCATAGGGAAAATTTTCTAGAATGCTTTTTTCATTGAAATTCACTATGACTTTTTTCCCTCTGTCCATAATCCGT
>JBAUWG010000071.1:0-2136 GCA_049583675.1 Desulfobacterales bacterium
GGTCATGGACCCCCAAACCGGTCAAATCCTTGCCTTGGCAAGCTCGCCTTCATTTGATCCGAATACATTTGTCGACGGCATGTCCCATGAGCAGTGGGACGCTCTCGTTTCCAATCCGTTAAGACCCTTGGAAAACAAAGCGGTTCAAGGTGAGTATCCTCCGGGGTCCACCTTCAAGATTGTGACCGCAATGGCCGGGCTCCAAGAGGGGGTTATCGATAAAGATACGACCTTTTTTTGCCCCGGATTTTATAAATATGGAAATCGAGTGTACAGATGTTGGAGACCCGCCGGACACGGCGATGTTAATGTGATTGAAGCCTTGGCTCAATCCTGTGATGTTTTTTTCTATCAGGTCGGCCAGAAGCTGGGGGTCGATCGCTTGTCGGAGTATGCTATCGCTTGCGGCTTGGGGTCGCCGACGCACATCAACTTGGACCACGAAGCGAGAGGTCTTATTCCGTCTTCGCGATGGAAGAAACGACGGATAGGTGTTGATTGGCAAGGTGGAGAAACCCTTTCGGTGGCCATTGGACAAGGTTATGATCTTGCCACCCCCTTGCAGATGCTTGCTTTGATATCTGCGGTGGGAAACGGCGGGAATCTGTATAAGCCTTTGATCCTCAAGTCCGTTCGTACGCCCGGAGGATCGGTGGTTCTTGAAAGCAAACGTCAACTGGTCGGCAAGCTTCCCGTTAGCCGGCAAAATTTGGAAATTATAAAGGAAGGTCTCAAAGAAGTCGTCAACAATCCAAAAGGAACCGCATGGCGGGCTGCCCACATCGAAGGGCTCGAGATTAGCGGGAAAACCGGTACTTCTCAAATTGTCGGGCGCAGTAGTGAGCACAATACTTCCAAAAAAGAACCATCAAATCAATTCGAACCCCATGCATGGTTTGTGGCTTACGCTCCGTCCGATAATCCTAAAATAGCCGTTTCAGTGATAATAGAACATGGCGGTCATGGATCATCTGCAGCGGCGCCCATTGCAAAAGAAATCATAAATACCTATTTGGGCCACACCCAAGACCAAAGCACCGATAAACTAAAAGTGGCCGGAAAGGAATGACATATATTATGGATGACGAATTTAAGGGAGCGTGTTTGGGATGATCGATCGCAGGTTTGTAACATATTTTGATTGGGGATTACTCGGGCTGACCTTCCTGCTCGCCGTGTTAGGGCTTTTTACACTATACAGCGCGGTGACGTCATCCACGGCGTCCCCCCAGAAAATACTGTATCTCAAACAAATGATCTGGTATGGCATCGCACTGGGCGTCATTGTTTTTTCTCTTTTTTTTAATTACAAGTTGCTGGATCGATGGGCGCCCGTCATCTATGTCCTATGTGTTTGTCTCTTAATATATGTTTTAATATTCGGCAAATATGTTGCTGGGGCGCGGCGCTGGATTGTGTTTGGGCCTGCTTCGATTCAACCGTCGGAACTGGCTAAAATTGCCGTGATCATCATACTTGCAAGATATTATTCAAGGCTCGCCAATATCGGGGGATTAAATTTAAGAGAGCTGTTTACCCCGTTTATTTTGGCGGTCATTCCGTTTTTCCTGATTGTTAAACAACCGGATTTGGGTACGGCTATGATCGTGCTTTTAATTGCCGGCTCAATGACCGTTTTTGTCAAAATCGAGAGACGATCGCTGCTTTGCATCGTCACTTCGTGTGCGACGGCAGTTCCCTTGGTTTGGTTTTTTTTGAAAGAATATCAAAAGCGGCGGATATTGACATTTTTAAACCCGGACCGTGACCCGCTCGGCGCCGGATATCATATTATTCAATCCAAAATCGCCATTGGCTCGGGCATGATTTCCGGCAAGGGATTTTTGCAGGGAACTCAAAACGCACTTGCATTTTTGCCGGAGCAACATACGGATTTTATTTTTTCCGTTTTAGCCGAAGAATGGGGATTTATCGGGGCGTTTATTCTGTTGTGCTTGTTTTTGATATTAATCATCTGGGGATTGAACATCGCATATCGATGCCGGGAGCCCTTTGGCACCATTCTCGCCGTCGGTGCTACGGCAATGATCTTCTGGCAGGTTTTTATCAATATAGCCATGACAATGGGTCTGATGCCGATTGTCGGTGTGACGCTGCCGTTTATCAGTTATGGTG
>JBAUWG010000072.1:0-2592 GCA_049583675.1 Desulfobacterales bacterium
GTCCTGGATCGGCCCTGGCTCTTATTATACTTATCCGTTACGAGACGGTTTACAGGGGCCGATGAAAATACTGTCAATCTCCAAACAGCGCTCAATTTATTCAAGCTACAAAAAGATGAACGCGGACAACTGCTATCCCTGGCATTTTTAATCGAAGCAACGATGTTCAGAGGGCGTGATGTCATCCCTATGGCAATTCTGATCGAGGAGGCTGAGGCGCTCCTTCAAGCAACATCTTTTGAAACGTATCCCTGGGAATGCGCAAACCTCTTGTATCAAAGCGGCTTCGGCCACGCGCTTCGAGGCGCGGACCAGAGAAAAGGCGCTCAAACTTGTCAGAATGCCTATGTGCTGTCAAAAACCATCGGAAACCAACCGCTTCAGATATACGCACTAAGTTGGGCCATGTTTTCCTTGACCGCAATGGGCGATTTCTCAGCGGCGGACGAACTGGCTAAAGAGATCGACAATTTAGTGGGAATGACGCCCTTTCAGGAACTTCGCGCATATCACTTGTTAAATTTCAGCCAGTGTTGTTCAATCAATGGAGATTTGGAAAAAGCGCAGGTATCCCTAACACAAGCCAGTGAAATTATCGGCAACCACGGTCTATTGTATTTGTACCCGGTATTGTTTATATCCGAACTGATGCTGAAACCCCATCTCGGAGCTTTCAAAGAAGCCGAAGAGGCGGGCAGCCAATTATTACAGCTCACTTCAGTGATGCGAATGAACTTTATGAAGGGTATCGCCGCAATGTTTTTAGGCATCAATCACTACATGAAGGAAGAATACCTTACTGCCAGGCAATTTATTGAAACATCTTGCCGCATTGTATCCTCCGACGAGAACTATTCCGATACCCATATCATTTGGAATAAAATATTGATGGGGCTGGTGTTGTTCCACCTTAAGGAATACGCCCGCGCTGAAATTTTGCTTGAAGATGCGCTCAATCATTTTGTGGAAATGTCGTCTCCGATGATGGTCGCTATGACCAATTTTGCTTTGGCGCTGGTAAAACAAGCGTGCTCGGAAACCAGACGAGCTGCAATGCATTTAAAAGAAGGTTTCAAGATCGCCGCCGATAAGAAATATTCTCATTTTCTCTTCGTGAACCGTAAGGATTTGGTTAAACTCGGCATCATGTCAATCGAAATGGATCTGCTCCAAACATACGACTACGTGGTTCAATTTCTTATCCCCCGTGTTGATGACCATGCCATTGATGAACTGAAGCGTTTGTCAAAACATTCCAATGCAAAAATCAAAAAAAATGCGCGCCATATCTTGAAATCGATTCATCTGGCGAACCTGCCCATGCTGCGTGTCAGGTCCCTGAGCGGGTTCAGCGTATCCCGCGGCGAGGATATCATCACGGAAAAAGAGTGGGGAGGCAATGTGCCGAAACAGCTGTTGAAGATCATCCTATCACATGGGTTTGAAAGAATCCCCAAGGATTTGATCATGGAAGATCTTTGGCCGAATGAGAAAAAAAGTACCTCCGAAGCCAACTTTAAAGTAAATTTACACCGCCTTCGCAGATTGCTTGAACCTTCTATGATCAAGGAATTCGGTTCATCCTACATTCACTTAAAAGATAATTCCATATCTTTGGATGAACGCTTGTGGCAGTTGGACATCGTAGACTTCGTGGATTTGATACGAAAAGCCGAAATTGCCGGAAGCAATGGAGATATGAACAAAGCGATCGCTTATTTAAAAGATGCGCTGAAAATATATCGAAATGATTTTCTAGCAGATGATCTGTACATAGGTGCGATCCAATTGAAAAGAGATGCGTATCGTCGACAATATTTGAGCATTTTGTATAGGCTGGCTGAAATATACGAGAAAAGAGGGGCGCTGAAAAAAGCAGCGGCTTTTTATAAAAAAATAGTTGCCGTCGACCCGATCTCCGAAACCGCCTGCCAAAAACTGATGATCAACTGTTTCAACAGGGGTAAACGCAATGATGCCATCCGGGTTTATGAGAAATTCAAAGAGATTGTAAAAGCTGAGATGGATTCGGAACCTGACGAGCTAACCGTCAGCATTTACCAAAAAATTTTGCATACAAACAAATCGAACTATCTGAGCGGTAATTAGGTGTCCGGTCAAAGAGTGCGTGCGTCCACTCCCGATACAGAGGAATCTCCTCCCTCGGGCCCATAACCTTTGCCGGATGATCCTGGATTGGGGATAGATCGACATCGTTTAAGGCATATCGGAGGCATTGAACTAACAGGTAAAAGAGGTTGACGGGATCAGACTCCTCAATCCCCAGATTCATCCAGGCCCATGGAGTTTCTGATTTTTGCGCTAAAAGATCCTTTTGACATATCCGAAAATAGTAGCTGGCAAATTTGCTGGCGGTTGATTCCGATAAACATAATGCATGATTATAGGTTCAATTTAGATAATCTACGGATTATTTGTTGTAAGTGGCTCCCGCTTCGTTCTTCGAACTGCGCAGGACAGGTCCCTGCTTCGTTTCCTGAACTTCGCAGGATAGGCTCGCCATACGTAGCCTGAAAGGCGAATTACCCCCGCCCCGCTTCGTTCTCCGAACTACGCAGGGCATGCTTCTAT
>JBAUWG010000073.1:0-1722 GCA_049583675.1 Desulfobacterales bacterium
GTCGGAAGTCGAAGAACCGGAAGTCAGAGTTGGAGGTTCTGATGTTTTTGCCTCAAACCTCAAGCGGAGCGCTCCTCTCTCCGAGCTGTAAGCTCATACGAGCTGGAAGCCAACCTAACTCGCAGAAGGCTCCATAAAACCAATTCAATTAACTGAACGAATGAAACGAATCTAATGATTGCTTATTTTGACTGTTTTTCCGGTATCAGCGGCGACATGACCCTGGGAGCGTTTATCGATCTTGGGGTTCCTTTGAAATGGCTCAAATCGCAATTCGAGACACTGCCGGTATCCGGGTTCGACGTGTCCGTTGAAACCGTGACACGGAACGGCATCTGTGCGAAAAGCGTGGATGTCCTCATCAAAGACGATAGCGCATCAAGAAATTATAAAGAAATAATCGCCATCATCGAAACCAGTCCTTTATCCTCCAAGGTCAAGCAAACAAGTCTTTCTATTTTCGAAAAGATCGCCCGTGCCGAATCCCAAATTCACGGATGCCCCAAGGATCAGGTGCATTTTCATGAAGTGGGGGGGATCGATGCGCTGATAGATATTGTGGGTGCGGCGCTGTGCGTCGATTATTTAGGGCTTGAAACGGTCATCGCGTCACCGATCCCACTGGGAAGCGGATTTGTGACATGCCAACATGGGACGCTTCCGGTGCCGGCGCCTGCGACGCTCGCCATTCTGAAAGGCGTACCGGTTTACGGGACAAACATTCCCCATGAACTGGTGACGCCCACAGGAGCGGCCATTGTGGTCACCCTTGCCGGGTCTTTTGAAAAAATACCGGACATGATCATTGAAAAAACCGGGTACGGCGCCGGAAAACGACATCTTGACACCCTGCCGAATCTTTTGAGAATTGTAATGGGCACCGGGCCGGCACTTTTGGAGAAAACCAGCGATGGGCATCCGGAAGACAGGATTGTTCTGGTCGAAACCTGCATCGATGATATGAATCCGGAAGTTTTTGGATTTCTGATGGAACGGCTCTTTGAAATCGGGGCGCTGGATGTTTATTGGATCCCGATTTTCATGAAGAAAAACCGGCCGGCAACCATGGTCAATGTCCTGTGTCCGGAGGACCTTCGTGAGCCGGTAATGGATTGCATCCTTTCTGAGACCACCTCCACGGGGGTGAGGTTTTATCCGGCCCATCGCCGGATGCTTCCGCGAGAATCCATTGTTGTCAATACCGCTTTTGGTGAGATTACCGCTAAACGGTTGACTGAATTGAACGGGAGCGTCCGGATTGTTCCCGAATATGAGATATGCCGGAAAATCGCCCTTGACAAAAACCTTCCTTTGCGGGTGGTATACGATACGATTCTTAAATCACTTAAAATTTAAATTTCCCGCTGCTGCCGGCTCAAATCAGCAGACTGAGCGGCATCGCCGCGTTTTATAAAATCGTTACACGATTTTATTGACAAAACACGAGCCAGGCTATAGAGACAAGCCATGAATTTCAAACAGAAATCGGTCGTATTTTTAGCGACCGGTTGCTCTATTGGAAACCTCTCTTTCGCGCCCGGCACCTTTGGATCTGTGTTAGGGCTCATTCCGTGTTATTTTCTGTCGAAAATCGGGTTATTACCCTCGTTATTTTTAACCATAGCATTCATTTTCTGCGCCATGTGGGTCGCCCATGCAGCTGAAAATATATTAAAAGCAAAAGATCCCGGATGTATTATTATTGATGAAATTGCAGGCATG
>JBAUWG010000074.1:0-1914 GCA_049583675.1 Desulfobacterales bacterium
TTATTGACCAGATCCTTGAATTCGCTTAACGATTGGTGCACGGAGTCGTCAAACGGGAATCCATCGACGATAATTATCTGGGGCGAGAAGATGTTTTGTTCGGTAAGATCGGCCAATCGCTCCTGCAGTTTGGGAACACTGAATCCTTCCACCCGGAAGGTCATTATGAAACGATGGGGCAAAACGGATTCCCAGAGCTGGTTGATCTGATCCACCTTGTACTGGTCCGCAATGAGGTTGAAGACTTCTTTATACCACAGGCTGACTTTGTTGACCGGATCTGCCAGACTGATATGAAGCACATTTTTACCTCTGAGCAAAGCGTTCAATGAGAGTTGAACCAAAAATGCTGTTTTCCCAACGCCCGCGCGGGCCAGCACAGCACCAAACTCCCCGGCGCTTAAAATGTCATCACTTTTATGGCCCATCACCCGCAGTGGGTTTCTCAATATAAGATCTTTTTTCAGCATGGTAAAATACCTCTCTTTGATATGGATAACTTCAACCTGCTTTTTAGCTGGATCCGAACTCGCAGTCTGTCCATCGGCAGGGCTGCTTTTTAACAAGGCGGCCGGCAAATCGATCCGGCTGCGAGCCGTCGGAAGCTTATCTTGGGTTTCAGATTTGATTATTACGGCGGTGCTTGAGACTATTCGATCCGGTCGGGCAAATGCTTCTCCTGAATTTTGTGAGTCCAAATTTTTAAAACCCGTTGATTTTGCCATAAATTAATATAAATTAGTAACTTGTACGGTAACTTTAAAGTAAATTCTTAGAGTTTTATCAGAAACCCACATCCCGACCCCTGCAACTCGGTTAGGCCACATTTTTCTTTTCTTCAGCAGCCTTTTTGACAAGTTCTTCGGCCACGCTTTGCGGCACTTGTTTATAGTGTGCAAATTCCATGGTGAACTGCGCCTTGCCCTGGGTCAGAGATCTTATGACCGTTGAATAGCCGAACATTTCAGCCAACGGAATCTGAGCCTCGATCACACATAATACCCCCTCATCCTGGGATCCCACGATAATGCCTCGCCGCTGGTTCAAAGAGCCCATTACTGACCCCTGGAATTCCGAAGGTGATTCCACGACCACTTTCATGATCGGTTCGTGAATTACCGGACCGGCCTTATGATAGGCCTGCTGAAAAGCACCCCGGGCCGCTGCCTGAAATGCCATATCAGAGGAATCCACGGCATGGGAAGCACCGTCATTAATGGTTATTTTAATTCCGGTAACCGGGAATTCCATCTTGGGGCCTTTGACGATACTCTCTTTAAACCCTTTTTCGCAGGCGGCAATATACTGGGTCGGAATCGAACCGCCTACAACCTTATTTTCAAAGACGAAATCATGGTCGCTGACCGGTTCCATGTAACCGGCAACTCGGCCAAACTGGCCGGAACCCCCGGTCTGCTTTTTATGAATGTAATCAAACTCTGCCCGGCGCGTAATTGTTTCCCGATAGGCTACCCGCGGCATGCCGGGAATCACGCGGGCTTTGTATTCGCGAAACATGCGCTCGATATAGACTTCAAGATGAAGTTCCCCCATGCCCGAGATGATAGTCTCTCCGGTTTCCTGGTCGACATAGACTTTAAAAGTCGGATCTTCCTTGGAAAATCGGTTCAAGGCCTTGGACATATTGATCTCGGATTTGTGATCGTCCGGCGTGATGGCCAGCGAAATGACCGGTTCCGGCACATACATGGAAGTCATGGTCAGATCAAGGCCCGGGGCGGCGAAGGTATCGCCGGAAGCGCAATCTATGCCGAACAGAGCGCCAATATAACCGGCTTGAATTGCGGCAATGTCTTCCATCTGGTCGGCATGCATGCGAACCAATCGGCCGACCTTGACTTTTTTGCCGGTGCGAATGTTGACAATCGTTGATCCCTTGGCAAGGGCACCCTG
>JBAUWG010000075.1:0-2808 GCA_049583675.1 Desulfobacterales bacterium
ATTTTTCGCTGAAAATAGTCGGTATATTCAATATTGTCCAAAAAACGGCTGCAGCGCGCAAAATAATTTTTTAAATTAAAGTCATAAATACTTGAGAGAATTTTTTTGTAACCCTCTTTTAGCCGGACCGGGGCCATTATGGTTTTGAAATTGATGGTCATGTTGTGGGTGTTGTTGCCTATGGACGCCTTTAATATTCTCCCCTCGGCCATCAGACGCTGATAAAGACGGGTTCCGGGAAGGGCGTTTAAAAAGCCGATCATGGCTTTGGGAATGGCATTTTTTTGAATGAAAGCAATTTGACGATCGAAAATGTCTTCTTTATCAGTATCGAATCCAATGATAAAACCGGCCATCACCTCCATGCCATGTCGTTGGATGGTTCGGATGGATAGCTCCATATCCGAATTCAGATTCTGAATTTTGCCGGTTTCTTTGAGTCCTTCGGGATCAGGCGTTTCAATCCCGATAAACACCTGGTTGAATCCGGCCTCCCGCATGGCCGCCAGCAGATCTTCATCGGTCCCCATATTGATGCTGGCTTCGGTGAAAAAATGAAACGGGTAATCATGCTCGATTTGCCAGGTTTTCAAGGCGGGCAAGAGATCGGCCTTGACCTGCTTTTTGTTCCCGATGAAGTTGTCGTCAACGATAAACACCGCTCCACGCCATCCCAAACCAAACAGGGCATCCAGTTCCAGCAAAATTGCACCCGCGGATTTTAACCGGGGCTTGTTGCCGTAAATGGTCCAAATATCGCAAAATTCACAGTGAAATGGACAACCCCTGGAATACTGAATGGACATGGATCCGTATGCCATGATATCCAAAAGATCAAATCTCGGGGCCGGCGACTTGGAAATATCCGGATATGCCGGCTTGGAATAGACCGGTTTTGCGATGCCATCTTCCAAGTCCTGTAAAAAATCCGTCAAGGTTTGATCCACCTCTCCCGTGAGAAAATGGTCGACGCCCGTGATGTTCTCATGATCTGAAGTCGGAAATGGACCTCCCGCAACAATGGTTTTGCCGAACTGCCGGCAGCGGCGAATCACCTGTTCCATGGAGCTTTTTTGAACGATCATTGCAGAGATAAATACGGCGTCCGCCCACGCGATATCGCTGTCGCTCAAGGACGAAATATTCATATCCACCAGTTTGAGATGATAGGTGTCCGGGAAGAGGGCGGCAATGGTCATCAGTCCCAGGGGCGGCATGGCGCTTTTTTTTTGTATAAATTTCAGGGTATGCTTGAAGCTCCAGTAAGTATTGCTCGGGACCTTGGGATAAATGAGAAGAATGTTTTGATATTTCATCATGGCGGCAGATCCTCCTTTATCACCGATATGGGTATCTATTGGAGTCTGTAGGGAAAGAACGCTTTTCTCCTTATCATTTTTTTCTCGGACAATCCAGTCAAAATTGTCAATTGTTTACAATCTTTTCAAAAAGAACTATTGTGCTGTGCCAATTGAGCGAAAAATGCTCGATTGAAGTTATTCGTTATTCGAAAAGCAATACCATTAACCATTAACGGATAACGAACATGAGCGGATTCAACGGAATTGCAACGACAGAACAATAAACTAATGGACCACAGAAACCTTCTCGCACCGCTTCGGACGGCTGATCCGGATCTTTTTGCAGGGATTAACACATCGCTGGAAAACAAAGCCGTTGCCGCTTCTGAAAAAGATGTGGCTGTTTTGGTAGAAGAAACCCTTTGGGCTTTGTCCTTGGAGAGATCTTTCGGTCATTCCGTGGCCAGAGGGTATTCAAGCCTGCTTGGAGAGGTTTGCTCAATAAAGATTCATCGATACCGGGAACTCGTCCGTTCCTTCGGAAAGCAAGGACCGACGCTGGGGCGAATTATGGCCGAACATCTTGTGCCGGTATTCACACATGCGGACGAGCACTTTTTAAATCATTTTTTGCAAACCTTAAAGATCATGCTCAATAAGGGCATCTATACCTTAAAGGATCCTCTTGCGGGGCTCTCCGACTTATTGAATGAAAAGGACGTTGAGGCTGCAAACGCGTACATCGATCTGTTAGGCGCAACTTTTTCTGCGAACATGTCGTATGTTCAGTGCCAGATGTTTGCGCATCACATCCCCCGTGCCGTGCGATCCTTTGCCGTATCAAAACGAACCTGGCAAATCAAACAGCTTCAGCGGGTGGTTCAGGCCGATTATCATCTGTTCGATCATTTTCTGCGTGGCATGGAAAAAGGTCTGTATCTGCTTTCCCGCCAAGCATTGGACGATTTTGTATCTTCAGCCCTGGACAAAGCCAGGCGCAGCATCACGTTCGCTTCAAAATTTTTATCGCTGGAATCGAAGCTCGGCCTCGACACATACGCGGATATGCAGGTGGCGGTTCCGCTTTCCGAGATTCAACATCCGTTAAACCGCTACCTTCGCGCCCGCACGGGCCTTCCCATAACCACACGGTCTCTGTCTGATTTGCCAAAGTCCTTGTTTGAACCGGACGATGGAAGAGCCCTTATCTGTTCAGACGGAAAATTCATCTATCTCGCCGAGGAAATCAATAAATTTCCCACAAAAAACGAGAACGCAACACTTTATAAATGCCTGATAAGGCTTGAATCCGGGCACTTTGAATTCGGCACTTTTGATTTCGACCTGGAAAAAGCACGGCAAAGATGTCACCCTTTGCCCCATATCCGGGATCGGAACGCAAAAAACGACGCCGAATTGGATCCGGAAGATATTTCCGACCTCGAACGGTTTTTCCTGACATTTGCGAATCCTGTTTTGGCAGGCGATCTTTTTACCGTTTTCGAAC
>JBAUWG010000076.1:0-8797 GCA_049583675.1 Desulfobacterales bacterium
AATTAGTATCTTTAAGATATATATTTGTCAAGTTATTTTATATAAAGTATACGATAATAATTATATTAACTAATTCTAACTTAAAATTACCAAATGTGCCTTGAACACTAAAGAGGTGCTTGATAACCGACCAAAAATATTTCCATTTCCCTTGACGTCAAATACCAACCGGTCTATGTTTAAGTGATCGTATCATCGAAAACCCTTAAGATAAGAGATGCCATGATCAATAAAATAATCAGATGTCTTTTAGTCGTGTCTTTCATAGCGGTGTTCACCTATACGGCTTCTGCTGTAACAAGACCCCCTTCGGAAGGGGGGATTCTTCCGGAAATTGTGCTCCCCGTTCCACAAAATTTGGAACAGAAAAAATATCTTGGATTATCCGGTGGAACCACATTTACCATCCCGCAGATAAAGGCCAGCATTGTCATCGTTGAAATTTTCAGCATGTACTGCCCTTATTGCCAGGCTGAAGCGCCTTCTTTGAACAAATTGTACTACAAAATTCAAAATAATAGCCGCCTCGAGGGACGATTCAAACTGATTGGGATCGGTGCCGGTAATACGACCTTTGAAGTCGAGTATTTCAGAAATACTTATAACATCCCTTTCCCTCTGTTTCCCGATGATGACTTTTCTATTCATAAAAAAATCGGAGAGGTCCGGACACCTTATTTTTTCGCCGTTAGAATCAATAAAGACGGAACACACCGAATTTTGTATTCCCACCCAGGGCGTCTTAAAAATCATGATCAATTCATTAAAATGCTGCTTCAGCGGGCCGGATTAAAGTGAGGAGGTGATCGCAATGAAACGATTATTCTATATGAATATACTGTCAACGGTGCTCCTCTTGATTTTCTGTGGCGCGGCGCTCGGGTTGTCTGAAGCCTATAAAAACAATATTTACAACCCGGGAATTTTAAAACCCGTCGACAGCCATTTAAAGGTTAAGGTCGGAGACCCGGCCCCGGACTTCACCCTGCCATCCATATCCGGCGAAAAAATTACACTCAGCCGGTTTGCCGGGAAAAAGAATGTGGTGATATCATTTGTTCCGGCAGCATGGACACCGGTATGTTCGGACCAGTGGCCGGGTTACAATATTGCGAAAAGTATTTTTGATAAAAACGATGCCGTATTGATCGGCATTACCGTGGACAATATTCCAACACTTTATGCCTGGACCCATCAGATGGGAAAACTATGGTTTTCAGTGCTTTCCGATTTCTGGCCCCATGGTGCCGTGGCAGCCCGTTACGGTGTTCTCCGTTCCGACGGCGTCTCGGAAAGAGCTTTGTTTGTCATCGATAAAGCGGGCATCATACAGTACATCCATGTGGAAAATATTAATGTTCGCCCTAAATTGGAAGATCTGGCTGCGGCGCTGGAAAAATTAAACAAGAAATGATCGAACAAGACCCCAGTTCGCAAAAACAGAATTTGGCCTGACGTTATTGTGTGATCGGGCTTTATGATCTGAACTTCCATCAAATACCTGCCTTTAAACTCACTAAAATAAATAATATTCATTAATTGTAGTTTCCTTGAAAAAAACCTTGATTTTTATTTTTTCACGTAATATATTGAAATCGCTAAATAAATGATGATACATTGTGACATAATACATTGTAACACAAAGTCGATGCAACCCCATCGCTATGAATGGCTTAGCATGTAACGGTTTCGTATTTCGGCAGAAGAAGGACGTTGACAGAATGGATAAAATGGATTCCATTCCCCTTGATGAAATACCGCATTTTATAACTGCCTCAAAACCTCTTTCCTTTCCTTATTTTTTTTCAGCGTGTACATCAGTTTATCGGAGGAGATACGCATGAAGTATCGGTATATTTTTTTCACTCTGATTATGGCTGTCTTTTTGGCAACATCAACGGCTTGGTCCCAGGATAAAAAAGCCGATTCAGGCATCATGAATCTTAAAAGCAGGGAATTCGGCAGGCATCATGAGCCTTCCGTGAGGTTTGATCATTATTTGCACGAAACCGCCATTCGATGCAGGGTCTGCCATCACGATTTTAATATTTTTTCCAACAGGAATGAGGGTAAAGGGAGCAAGTGCTCCGGATGCCACAAAAAACAGATGACAAAGGAAATTCCGATTCCCCTGCTGACGGCGTTTCACAAAAAGTGTATCGGGTGTCATGAGAATTATATCGAATGGGGCCGAAAAAGCGGTCCCATCATGTGCGGGTTTTGCCATAAATGATCTGAAAATAGGATGAGTTGGGGATTCATTTTTCGGTATCAATGAATATTTGTAATTAGATTGTACCTCAAATGATCAATTAAGGTTGTAGAAAATTGCTTGAAAAATTGTCTTTTTAAGGAAAAAGGCAAAGTTTTTATAAAGGTCTTATTGACCAGCCCGAATTTTCGGACGGTACGGGGTCTTACTGACCGAATCCTCAGATTGCTGCCATTCTTCTTGGTAGCGGCACTTCAGGGCCGGCTGTTTTCGGGATAAACGTTCTTTGAAAGGAGGGAGTATGGCAATAACACGACGGGAGTTTCTCAAGTGGTCGGGCACTGCGGGCGCCGCTGCAGCCGCCATGTGCCTGGGCTTTGACTTGATGCCGGTAACATCGTACGCCGCCGGCTTGAAGATCCTCAAAGCCAAAGAGACCACCACCATCTGCCCATATTGTGCAGTTGGGTGTGGCATTATCGTCCACACCAAAAAAAGCGGCAAACTCCTCAGCACCGAAGGCGATCCCGACCATCCCATCAACGAAGGGGCCTTGTGTGCCAAGGGAGCCGGTCTCTACCAGATGACGGTGAACAAGAACCGCAAAAGATTTCCCCTCTATCGAGCACCTGAAAGCGACGAGTGGGAGGAAATCGAATGGGATGAGGCCATCAAAAGAATAGCAGAAAAAATTAAAGCAACCCGTGACGCATCCTTTACGGAGAAAAACGACAAGGGCCAAGTGGTCAATCGGACCACCGGCATTGCTCACGTGGGTTCCGCAGCTCTGGACAACGAAGAGTGCTGGCTGCTCCAGGGCATCATGCGCGCTATGGGTCTGGTATATATTGAACATCAGGCCCGTATCTGACACAGCGCCACAGTTGCGGCTCTGGCAGAGTCGTTCGGACGCGGCGCAATGACCAATCACTGGATAGACATCCGTAACTCCGACTGCATTCTGATCATGGGATCCAATGCAGCGGAAAACCACCCCATCTCCATGAAGTGGGTGGATAAAGCCAAAGATAAAGGCGCCATCCTCATCAATGTCGACCCCCGATTCACCCGAACCTCTTCAAAAGCAGACATTTACGCTGCTGAACGGTCCGGAACGGACATCGCATTTCTTGGCGGCATGATGAACTACATCCTTTCTAATGACAAATATCATAAGGAATATGCGGCCAATTACACCAATGCCAGCTTTATCGTCGGTCCGAAATACGATTTTAAAGACGGCCTTTTCTCCGGATACGACCCCAAGAAAAAGAAATACGACAAGTCGTTTTGGGCGTTTGAAAAAGATGCAAACGGCGTACCCAAAAGGGATTTAACTTTCAAAGATCCAAGGTGCGTCTTCCAGCTCATGAAGAAGCACTATTCCCGCTACACACCCAAAACCGTATCCTCCATCACCGGAACGCCGGAACCGGAACTCATGAAGATTTATGAAACCTATGCCAAAACCGGCGCCGTGGATAAAACCGGCACCATCATGTACGCCATGGGCTGGACCCAGCATACGGTGGGCGTTCAAAATATTCGCATGATGGCCATGATCCAGTTGATGCTCGGCAACATGGGACGGCCCGGCGGCGGCGTCAACGCCCTCCGCGGAGAGTCCAATGTGCAAGGATCCACGGATCACTGCCTGCTGTTTCATATCTGGCCGGGGTATCTGGGCACTCCCACAGCCTCTCTTGTGACACTGGCCGATTACAATGCCAAGAACACGCCCAAAACAAACGATCCGCTGTCCGCCAACTGGTGGCAGAACAAGCCCAAGTACATGGCCAGCTTTCTGAAATCCATGTTCGGAGAGGCCGCCACCAAGGAAAACGATTTCGGTTATTCCTGGATGCCCAAGATCGACGACGGGAAGACCTATTCGTGGCTGGATATCTTTGATGAAATGTACAAAGGAAACTTCAAGGGTTTCTTTGCATGGGGCCAGAATCCGGCGTGTTCCGGGGCGAATTCCAACAAGACCCGTCAGGCGCTGGCCAAGCTGGACTGGATGGTCAACATCAACATTTTCGACAATGAAACCGCTTCGTTCTGGAAGGGGCCGGGAATGAAACCCGATGAGATCAAAACCGAGGTTTTTTTCCTCCCCTGCTATACCAGCGTGGAAAAAGAAGGGTCCATTACCAATTCCGGCCGATGGATGCAGTGGCGTTATGCAGCCGCCAAACCGCCGCGCGGCCCAAAGGGCGACGGTGACATCATGGTCGAGCTATTTGAAAAAGTCCGTACGTTGTATGAAGGTGGCGGCAAGTTTCCGGAACCCATTAAAAACTTGAGATGGGATTATGTGAAGGACGGAAAATACGATCCTCACGCCATTGCCAAGCTGATCAACGGCTATTTTGAAAATGACGTAACCATAAAGGGCAAGTCGTTTAAAAAGGGAACCCTCGTACCGTCCTTTGCTTTTCTTTTGGATGACGGTTCCACCAGTTCCGGTAACTGGCTATATTCCCAATCGTATACCGAAAAAGGGAATATGGCGGCCCGCAGGGAGAAGAAAGATCCCACCGGCATGGGTCTTTATCCGGAATGGTCCTGGTGCTGGCCGGTGAACCGGCGCATCCTTTACAACCGGGCATCTGTGGATCTCAACGGCAAACCCTGGTCGCCCAACAAAAACATCCTGGAATACAAGGACGGCAAATGGATCGGAGATGTTCCGGACGGCGGCTGGCCGCCCATGTCCGACAAGGAAAAGACCAAGCGTCCGTTCATTATGAAACCGGACGGCGTGGGGTCGATCTTCGGTTCCGGCCGGGTGGACGGGCCTTTCCCCGAGCACTATGAACCTCTGGAATGCCCGGTACCCAAAAATTTGATGTCCGGACAGCGCATGAATCCTGTGGCACCGGTTTACGGCACGGAAGCAGATGAACATTATTCCTGCGATCCACGATTCCCCTTTGTCGGCACGACTTACAGGGTCACAGAGCACTGGCAGACCGGTGTGTTGACCCGCTGGCAG
This sequence comes from Desulfobacterales bacterium, assembly GCA_049583675.1. Lineage (GTDB taxonomy): Bacteria > Desulfobacterota > Desulfobacteria > Desulfobacterales > UBA11574 > UBA11574. Next base: position 5,211 of record JBAUWG010000076.1, read on the forward strand.
CCCTGGCTGCTGGAAACGCAACCGCAGCTTTTTGTTGAGATGAGCCATGAGCTGGCAAAGCTCAGAGGAATCAAGAATGGGGACATGTGTAAAGTCTCCTCGGCCCGGGGAAAGGTGGAGGCCGTAGCCATGGTGACCGGCCGCTTCAAACCCATGGCCATTCAAGGCCTTACGGTTCATGAAGTGGGGCTCCCCTGGTGTTTCGGGTGGGTCTATCCAAAGGATGGCGGTGACTCGGCCAACCTTCTGACATCATCCACCGGTGACCCCAACACTAGAATCCCGGAGACCAAAGCCTTTATGGTCAACGTGGAAAAACTCGGGAAAAGGAGGGCGTAAACCATGGCTGGTAAATTTTTTCTTATAGATACGACCCGTTGTACTGCCTGCCGCGGTTGTCAAATCGCCTGCAAGGCATGGAACGAACTACCTGCCGATAAAACCAAACAGTACGGCAGCTATCAGAATCCACTGGATCTGAACGGCAACACCTATCGTCTGGTGCGTTTTGCCGAATATCCATCCCCAAAAAATTCCATGGTCTGGTATTTTTTCAGTGACGCATGCCGTCATTGCCTGGCGCCGCCGTGCAAGAAGAAGGCGGACCAGATCCTGAAAGACGCCATTGTTGTCAATGAATTTGGAGCGGTTCTTTATACGGAAAAAACTAAGGAACTTGAAAGAGCCTCCAAAGCCATCAAACAGGCTTGCCCATGGAGTGTCCCCAACTGGAGCAAGGATCAGAAGCAACTGGTCAAGTGCCACATGTGCCATGATCGCGTTGCCGCAGGGCTGTTGCCGGCCTGCGTCAAAGCCTGTTCCACCGGGGCGCTTAACTTTGGTGATGAGGCGGATATCAAGAAGCTTGCCAAGGAACGCCTGGCTGAGGCCAAAAAGAAATTCGGTGCCAAGGCCCATATCGAGGACGAAAAAGATGTTCGCTCGCTGTTTTTGATTGTGGACGATTTTATCAAGTATAAGCCCATGGAAATGTAAGCGATAATCGGGGGTTCCGGAAATCCGGAACCCCCGACCTTACTATGACGTTGGTTTTTTAAAAAAAGAAGGGGAAACCTTTGAAATCGGTACCCAAAAGCCTTGAAATCATCGATTCAAAAGTAAAGACCATCAGTGCGCGCAATCCTGCTTACGCCGAGGTTGTTCAATGGGTGGGAGATCTTTTGGCTGAAACGCTTCGGGATAACGCGCCCAAAGAAAATCATTTGCTCGAGATGAATCCCGATTTGAAAATCGATTCAACAGATAAGCTCGAAGCATGGAAGCAAGGGCGATCTTTTTTGACACCAGGGGAATTGATCTTCGACTGGGAAAAGATAACGGCCCGGTATAAACGCCTGGTGGAAGTGGTCAAAAAACGAGAAGACGGACGGCAACAGGAAAAAGGTCTGCTAAACGCCATAACGGAAATGGAAAACGGGGCACCTATACTCCTAAAGGCTGTTTTGGCATCCGATGTTAAGGCCATTGAGACTTCAGCGAAAGCATTAAACATTGATTCACCGGTCTTGGGATTGCTTCTTCGATTGTCATTGAGACCGGCGCTTATCGCCATCGCGAACGCGGTCCTCAAGCAGTTGGATTTAAGTCGCTGGCATTACGGCCATTGCCCGGTCTGCGGCTCAATGCCCAGGCTGGCTGAACTGTCCGGCGAGGGAGGAAAAAGAAGGCTTCACTGCTCGCTGTGTGAAGCGGCCTGGCCTTATCCGCGCCTTCGATGCCCGTTTTGTGAAAACGACAATCGGGAAGAACTGGTGTATTTGCGTGCCGAAAAAGAAGAGGGGCTTCGGGTGGATCTCTGCGGCCGTTGCAAGCATTACCTGAAGACCATTGATCTAAGAGAACTCGCAGGACCGATTATCGTTCCGCTGGATGATACGGCAACTTGGCACCTGGACATCATCGCCGTCAAGAACTTGGAAGATAAAGGAAGTGATTTATCGCGAGCCACTTAACTCGAATATTCTATGGAGTGGCGCTGAGATCTGGATTGGTCGCAAACAACATCAGACAGATATTCGATAATAGGCAAGGATAAGAATTATGTGGAAGGGAAAATCGCTATTTTTAGGGGCCGGGACCTCTGTGGCAATTGTCATTGCGTTCATTTGCATATTGAGCGTTTTTAATGATCAAGCCTTGTCAAAGACCCCCGACAAAACCCAACCGGTCGTGTACCGGGCGGATATCATCACGTTTGATAATATGGACGCTTTTGGAAAGCTCAAAAGGCCCAAAGCAATATTTTTACATGACTTGCATACCGACGCCCTGGAAAAGAAACATAAAGACTGTAGCACCTGTCATAAGATTGAAAACGGGCGTATGTCTCCAAAATTCATGCATACTAAAGACATCGGCCGGGAAGAATTAACAAAAATATATTGCGACAATTGCACCAAGTGCCATTCTGAAACGATCGCTGCCGGTGAGAAAGCAGGTCCTGTCAAATGCGATGAATGCCACCGGGAACGACCCCTGATCAAGTCCTCTTTGGTCGAAATGGGTTTTGACAAGTCTCTTCATTATCGCCATTTGAGAGCACAAAATGATCACTGTGAAAAATGTCACCACGAATATAACGAAAAGGCTCAGAAGCTCTTTTATGCCAAAGGTAAAGAGGGCACCTGCCGGTACTGCCATAAAAAAGAAACCCAAAGCAATAAAATGGAAAAAGTGATTTCCATACGGCTGGCCTCTCATTTTGCCTGCATCGATTGTCACCAAAAGACCAGGGCAAAGCAGATGAATGCCGGTCCTGTTCGGTGTGCCGGATGCCATGATGCAACAGAGCAATTGAAAATCGAAAAAATATCACACGTTCCCAGATTAAAACGAGGACAGCCGGATAACGTATTGATTCATACCGGAGACCCAAAAGGCCGCATTCCGCAGATGATGCGGGTGCCTTTTGATCACAAGGCCCATGAAGAATACAATGACACCTGCCGTGTCTGCCACCTCGCAAGTCTGGATGCGTGTGTAAAATGCCACCCGCTGACAGGGTCAACGGATAAAAAGGTGATTACCCTTGAAACCGCCTTTCATAAACTGGGACATCAAAGCAGTTGCACGGGATGTCATGAATCCAAACAGAAAGAGAAAAGGTGTGCCGGATGTCATGCCGTTATGGCAACTGATGGTCAGAAAGATGCCGCCTCTTGCCTGAGGTGCCATATGGTCCCGTTGCCCGAGAGAACCGGTGTATTATCGACGTCAAAAGCCGCCAAAATGGCCCGCCTAATGCCTCAGTTATGGAAGGAGACCTTCGATCCCATCTACCATGTGACGGTTCCGAAAACGGTTGTTATCAAAAACCTGATGGATCGTTACGGACCGGTGGAGTATCCGCATCGGAAAGTGTATCTCGCGATCGTCAAACGGTTGCAGAGCAGTAAATTGGCTGAATACTTTCATTATAGCGAAACCACCTTATGTCTTGGATGTCACCACCATTCCCCGGCTTCAGGCAATCCGCCCAAATGTCAGAATTGCCATGGCGCGCCTTTTGATGAAAACCATTTGGATCGACCCGGCATCAAAGCATCCTACCACCAGCAGTGCTTGGG
>JBAUWG010000077.1:0-2703 GCA_049583675.1 Desulfobacterales bacterium
TTAACAATTTTACCATCTTTATCAATGGTCGTAATAAAAGATGTTTTCTTATGAAGATCGATGCCTGTATAATACATTTTAGCTACCTCCTTTTGGATATGGTTTGCGTCCTATCCATATCTTAGCATACTCGCTAAGGGGAGGTAGCTTTTTCATCTAATCAGCTTCTATATGTAATGTCCGGCATTTCGCCGATATCACAGCACTATTGAGGAGAAAATGCAATACAATTACCTTTTCGGCCCGGTTCCTTCGCGCAGGCTGGGGATTTCTCTGGGTGTTGACCTGGTTCCCATGAAGACGTGTACCTTAGATTGCATTTACTGCGAATGCGGCAAAACCTCCCGCCTGACATTGGAACGCAAGGAATATGTGCCGTTTGACGCAGTTAAGAAAGAACTGATTCATTATTTGGCGAATCATGCTTGGCCGGATTATATCACCTTTTCCGGTTCCGGTGAGCCGACACTTCATTCAAAAATCGGCGATGTTATCCATTTTCTCAAAGATCAGGCTCTTGATATTCCCGTGGCGGTGCTGACCAACGGCACGTTGTTTTTTCATAAACAGGTGAGAAAAGATATGAAAGATGCCGCCGTGGTCATCCCGTCGCTGGATGCCGCCACCGAAAAGACGTTTAACAAAATTAACCGCCCCGCTTCCCATTTACGATTGGATAGCATTATCGACGGGCTCGTTCAATTTCGAAAGGAATATAGCGGAAAAATATGGCTTGAAATATTTATCATTCCCGGCTTAAATGATTCATACCATGAATTGGAAGCCTTAAAGCAGACGATTAAAAAAATCAAGCCGGACCAGATCCATTTGAATACGCTGGATCGACCCGGAACGGTTTCGACCCTACGTCCTGCCACCCGGGAGGAGCTTGAGCATGTTCTGGAATACCTCCAGTTGGGAAACGCCGTTATCGTCGCTGGTCCGCCCGAACACAAGACGCTTCTTGCCTATCGCAAAGACATTACCTCGGCCATATTGGGAACCATTGCCAGACGTCCCTGTACGATAGCGGACCTGTCTGAAATTTTAGGCTTGCCGGCGGATGAGGTGAAGACATATCTTGCGACTTTGGAAACAGAGGGAAGAATAAAATCCGTAACACAAGAACGGGGATTATTTTACCGATTATCCAATAAAAATCTTTAACTGATCGCTATCTAGTGTCCATCCATAAATGAGGATTTTTGTTCGAAATCCCCCGTTGGAAAGAACGGGATAAAAAGGCATGCGAAAAAAAATAACCGCAGGCTTATAGTTGATATTCCGAGGATTATTTATTAAGCATAACGCTGAGATCGGGCAAAAAGACCATTTATGGATAGACACTCACTAAGAAAGGAGGTCCCATGAGCGCATATCATTTCGACAGAAAGATTCGATGGATTCTTTGTCTTGTTGCAGTTGCGGTTCTATTCAGCGGAATATCCGCATATGCTTTTTGGGGAGGTAAAATCACAAAATTTACCGCCGATGAGGTCACGATCGACGCCAACGGAAAGATTCAGCATGAAGGGAAGATATATATGATGCCGACTAAGCTGCGAATAGAAGGCATCTTGCCAAAAGGCGCAGGAAATATGGTTTGGATTTTTCGTAGGGATAAAAAGATTGCATGGTATTTGAATCCCGAGAAAAAACTTTATTTTGAAAAACCTCTCGATGAAAAAGAGATGGAACGGACCGCAAAAAAATTCGTTGATTCGAAAAACGAAAAAGTTTTGGGGACGGAATATATTAATGGATTTGAGTGTACAAAGAAGGAAGTGGACACCACCGTTAGTTATATGGGTTATAAAAGCACATCAAAATCTATTGCCTGGATATCAAAAAAATTGGACATGCCTATTCGTACGCAGTCTCAAGACGGGTCCATGAATGAGCTAAGAAACATCAAAGAGCGTTCAACATCCGCTAAATATTTCGAAGTTCCCAACGGTTACAAACAAGTTTCAAATATGATGGAGTTGTTGGGAATAAATATGGAAGAATTTAAAACAAAACGGGCGAAAACAGAGGAACCTGCAGCTGAGGGTTCAAAAACTGCCGGAGAAAACAACGAGTCCGGCTCCCACTTTCCTTTTAAAATTCCTAAGGGACTTAAAGATATTTTTAAATGATGAAGATAAGAAGTTCATTCTCCTGCGGGGGCATGAACTCGACAAGTTGTGATTGTTTTCACACCTTGATTGAACGGCCGAAATTTAATGGGGGGAAAAGAAAGTTCTGGGAGTGACTCCTATATAATGGGATCTTGACCCATGTAAATGAGCCCTAAAGCTTATGGACATATCCTGGGAAATGTTTTATTTATCATTTAACAAATGCGAATCAACTTCAACACCATGTTTTAAACCATGTGATGACACGATCTCACGAAGGTTACGCTGTAAAATGAGAAGTTTGATATCGCATTGATAAGGCTTCTCGGATGTCCGTGCATCTAAATGCAGAAATTGCATTGTACAACGACATTTGGAGAAGCTAAGAGATTGTAAGGCTTGGTAGTTTGGAAGTGAGACCTTTGGAAAATGCTCATTTTTGTTCAAGTTCAAGGAAGGCGAAATTTTTAACCACAGGAATACATTGCGTATTTTGAGGATTAAAAATTGAGCCTGGCGCAGAAATTGGGCAAAAAGGAGGGTTTTGCAAAGGTTTCGAAGTGGGAGGCTACCGGTTGTGTAT
>JBAUWG010000078.1:0-14161 GCA_049583675.1 Desulfobacterales bacterium
CTGTCATGCTACTCGTCATACTGGATCTTGGAATTGTACCTTCAGAGCAGCCAAGTTGTAAAATGCAATAGAGACGATTTAAGAGATATCAATCGGCATGACGAGACGCTTCTGATTCACGGGAAAAAAGACGGGCATCTAAACCAAATTGTGACTGATCAGGGCATTAAAAATCTTCAGATCAGATTCTACCCGAAACATGCCACTATATTCATCCCCCTCGAGTAATAATACTGATGAGAACATTTAAAATTAGAAAGTTATGAAAGAAACCATTTTAATTGATACTAATGAAGTAATTAAGCTTTTTAAATTTTCTCTTGAATCTTTAAGAAGATATAAGGCTCTTGGGTTGATCAAGGCATGTGCAACAATCGGGAGTAAAGATCTTTTCGATAAGGAAGATATATTAATAAGAAAAAAAATTATAGAGACATGCAAGAGGAATGAGAAGGGCCTTGATGAAATCATAAAATACATAAAAGCATATGAAATAGATAAAAACACCGAATTCGAATTTAAAAATTTTTCAAGAGCCAAAAAATTATTAATAATAGAAGATGATGAGTCGGTATGTGAATTTTTAAAAACATACTTAATGCGCGCTTTTTTTGTAAATGAATTAATAATTTTCTGTGCAACAGATGGTATATCCGGAATAAAAATTGCCCATGAAATGCCGCAAGACCTCATAATAATAGATATGGTTTTAGACGTAGGGATGGATGGAAGGTCGGTTTACAAAGAACTAATAAGAGATCCTGGAAATTACCAGTCAAAGTTTATCTTTATTTCAGGTAATTTTGAATTTAAATCCAAGAACGGAATATTTTTTAAAAAACCCATCAACATGAAAAAATTCGTAGATAAAATAGAAGAATTAATCGAGGTAAAGAAGAATCAAGCAAAAGAAGCTTTTTATTGAACAGTGTCTAATTTTTTACCGCCTTCCTAACTTCTCACCCGCTGCCCTCTGTCGTCCGTCCTCCGCCCTCCGACCTCCGTCCTCTAATCTCTAAATGGCGGGTTCATAATGCAGCAGAACGTTTCCGTCGTCGAAAATCCGCGTCTTTGTGAGCTTCAGGGCCAGCTTGTCTTGAATACCTTGGAACATGGTCTTTCCTTTTCCGATGACAACGGGATTCACCATGATCTGATATTCATCGATCAATCCCTGATGGGCCAATTGGGAAACGATGCTGCCGCTTCCCAGGACAGCCAGGTCGTTTCCGGAATCTTGTTTCATCCTCCGTATTTCAGACAGCATATCGTCCTTCACGAGCCTCGTATTATTCCAATCGACCTTATCGAGGGTCCGGGAGAAGACGATCTTCGGGAGGTTATTCATCCTTTCGGCCACAAGGGGAATGAAACCGTGTGAATACCGGAGTATTTGAGCCGGTGATGCTCTCTGCATAAGACGACTTAGAGTCGAGAAATCTGAGACATCTTCCATCGCAAAAGCGGTCAGGATCAGCTCCCCTCCGGAATATCCAATCCATGCTTGCGGATTTCATCAAACAGACGCTTTTTTTCTATCGGCTTTACAAGAAAACCATTGCAATTTGCTTGGGCCGCGGCGAAGACGTAGTCTTTGATCGAAACTGCCGACGTCATAATGATCTTAGATCCATTTTCAGCATTTAACCCATTTTCAGATTCCAACTGTCTGATCTTTTTCAGCACCATAATGCCATCAAACTCGGGCATCAGAATATCCAGGCAGATTAAATCATAGGGCTGATTGTTCTCAATGGCCAATTTGGCGGCAGTAAAAGCCTCTTTGCCATTTGCGGCAACATCAACTTCACCGAGGGGGGTCAGAAGTGTGTGTATAAGCTTTCTTGATACAAAATCATCTTCAGCAATTAAGATTTTCATGATTTTCCTCCGGCAAGATCAAATTGTAGGTTCAAACTCGGCAAGCAGGGTTCAAGTGCCGGGTGTCTTCAATCACACCTTTTAAGTCTCAAATCCAACGCACCCTCGACAGTTTTTAAATTAAATAATCAATACCCCCATACCTAAAGATAGTCAATTGGTTTCCGACCTCCGACCTCTGCCCTACGTCCTCCAACGGCCGCTGGCCCAGCCGCCGACTTTTCTTTTTTTGACATTTTTGGGCCATCTACAGACAATCTGTGGCAGATTCAGGGTCCGGCCCTTGGACATGTCTTGCTAACCAACCGATTTATTGTTGGATCCTCATGGCCTCGAAATGGCATATATATTGCGTGCCTTTACAACTGCATCGGCGTTCATAAACCGCCGAGCCATAATATTGGTTTTGTGATTTAAGTGATGGATTCTAGTCTATAGGAAGATTCTAAAGATGACATGATGATCATTTAGAGGTCTGACAGACGGGAGGATTATTTTATGAAGACAAGGACAACAATTGCAATTTTTATCGGGATCATGTTCATGACGCTGATGGGTTATTCAACCAACAGCGATGCGGAAGTCAGTGTGAGAATCGGCATCAATGTGCCGCTGCCGCATGTGGTTCTCCATGCGCCGCCGCCGGTGGTGGTGATCCCCGGAACCTATGCGTATTATGCACCGGATGCCGGGATGGAGATGTTCTTTTATCATGGCTATTGGTATCGGCCCCATCATAATCGCTGGTATCGGGGGAGAGGTTACAACGGACCGTGGGAAAATATCCAGCATGCAAGGGTGCCCCATGCATTGCGGAATTTGCCCCCTGATTTTCGCCGCACGGCACGGCGTCACGAACGAATTCGATATGCGGATTTCCATAAGAATTGGAAAACGTGGGAGAAAGAAAAGCACTGGGACAGACGCGCTAATCGACACGAGGTGCGAAATGTCCGTCATGGCGCGAAAATGGTAATCAAGCACAGTCGACCGGTTGTACGGGATGTCCACCATGGCAAGAAAATGGAAATCAAACACGACATGCGCGAAGCACGAAATGTCCGTCATGGTGGGAAAGCAGAAGTCAGCCACGGCATGAGCGATGCACGAGATGCTCGTCATGGTGGCCAAAAAGACATCAACAACGGCAAGCACGGAGAAAAAGAAAAATACAAGAAGTAAAACAGCCGCAATAAAACTGCGCAGAGGTCTTAGGCAATTCCCGTCCCGCTGAAAGCGGGACGGGACACCTCATTTTGCATCTTTATCGCGCGTTAGCTCATATACAAACCACCGTTGACGTTCAGGGTTTGTCCCGTGATGTACGCGTTGCGTGCCAGCATGACCGCGACGCCGGCGACTTCCTCGCCGGTGCCGAAACGGCCGATGGGAATCATTTCCGGACGTATGTTGGGATTGTCGGCGATCATTTCCGTCTCGATCAATGCCGGTGCGATGGTATTCACCGTGATGCCGTCTTTTGTTAACAGTGAGGCAAAAGAACGGGTCAATCCTAAAATGCCTGCTTTAGACGTGGTATAGTGCGGACCGATGACGCCGCCCACCTGGGCTGCGGTGGAAGATATGTTGATGATGCGGCCCCATTTTGCCGCCAGCATGGCCGGCAGAACCGCCTGGGTGACGAGAAAGACCGACTTTAAGTTCACATCCAGGGTCTCGTCCCAATCCGCTTCGGTAATCTCTTGCCAGGCTTTAGCATGGGCGATGCCCGCGTTGTTCACCAGGATCGCCACCGCGCCCAGCGCACTTTCAACGGCCTCGACCATGCGGGTGACGTCGGCAGCCTTTGAAACGTCGGCGCGCACAATGATGCAGCGCCGGCCCAAACTTTCCACCTTTGAACGGACCTGTTCGGCGTCGTCCCGCCGGCGGCGATAGTTGACCGCGACATCAGCGCCGGCTTCGGCAAGCCCAATCGCAATTGTCCGGCCGATGCCGCGGCTCGCACCGGTGACCAGCGCAACCTTGCCGGTGAGATCATGTGTATCTGTCATGTGCTCAAGTCCCTTTTGAATTGATGATACATGATTGATGATGAATGATTGTACGAACAAGAAGTCAAGAAGATAAGAAATTAATAAGGTTAGTTTTATTCTCACCTTTTTATCCGCCGGTTGGTGTGGCGGACTCACCTTCTACCCTCCGCTCTCCGTCTTCCGACTTCCGATTTCGGCAGGCTGGAAAGCCCACCCTACGCCCTCTGGCCTCCGTCTTCCGTCGTCTGCCTTCCGCCTTCTGTCTTCTGAATGGAAAAGATTTGACTTTTATACCGTTAGGGTTTACTTGACCTGGCACTTGGCAATCATGGTATTGATGTGCTGACCGGACGCTCAGGATGGAACTTTGCCCCATGCCGACACCAAACAATCTGCACTCAAAGAATCGCTGGCCCGTAAACGGTCTTAGAACATACTGCGTCGTATTTCTTCTTCTCTTTTTGTCTGGATGTACGGCTGTCGCCCTGACCGGTGCGGGCGTCGGGGTCGGCTACACCCTCAGCAATGTGGCCTACCGGTCTTTCAGCGCTCCCGTGGATCGGGTTCATGATGCGACCGTTGATGCTTTGAAAAAAATGGGCATTCATATTATTGATGACACCAGGTCAGGAGACGGCAGAACCATCACTGCGGTTACCAGTGAACTTGACATCATCATCGGTTTAGAAAAAGTAACGTCAAAAACGACGAAGGTCAAGGTCGACGCCAGGAAAAATTATCTTTTAAAGGACAAGGCAACGGCCGCAGAGATCATCAATCAGGTGGGAAAGATCCTCGGAGAGTAAACTCCGGGTATTCAAGCCGCCGCTGAAGCCCTGCTTTTTGTCGACCGCTAATTTGTATTGGATGACAGCCGTTAAATGGCTCGCTTAATGCCCGGATGAAGACGCGGGCGAATCGGTTTTCAGACGGCCCAATGCTTTGGTCAATTCCAGCAAAACACTCAGCCCCTTTCTGACATCCGCTTTTGAACAGGCGCCGAAAAATCCGAGAATATTGACATCTTTGCTTTGGGCCAGATCGATCCCCGCCCCCTGTTCGGCAAGATTTTCCATCAGCGCAGCCAGCCGGGGATCGGAAAGCTTTTGGAGTATGCCGAGCGAGGCGACAAAACCGTCTCCGATCGCTTCGATGTCTTCGGCGGTGTAAGTTGCAGCGATCTTGGCCCGTGTATCATACGCAGCATTCATGATACGGAACACACCTCGTTGTTCCAGGCCGTCCAGATAATCGATGATTTGAGGAACCATCAGTCTCAATACAGGTTCCAGGGTTGTGACAAAGTCGATAATATTTTCCAGTTGATTCAAGGCATAAATAAAGTTCTTGACACTTCTGAGCATCCGTTTGGACAGGGCTGCCAGATCTTCCAGCTGAAAAGCGGACTCGACGCTTTGCAGTTCTTTGATTAACGACTTTGAAATCGGTTGAACCACTGTCATCAAATCATTTTTCAATTCCTTCATGTTCATGGCGGTTTCAGCCAAAGGAATTATCCGGGTTTCAATGCGATCCAGCCGTTCAAGAATCAATTCTTCATTGGTCATGGTGCCTCCTTATTTAATAGCTTTGACGCATCTTGCCGGCCATGTTGAATTGGGGTTCAAGGGGTAATCCTAGGCCCTTCAACATCAGGTTCCAGTAGACCCACTTGAACATCATCTTTCCGATATAGTTCGCCTGACTTTCACCGAGAAGGGAAAAAGGACCGAGACCGGGGAAGGGAAACTTTCCCATAAGGGGTTCCGTGTCGTAGCTGAAATCGATCAGATAAGCCATACCATGGCTCGAGACGATAAATCACGTGGAGTGTCCGTCATAGTCGGGTTTGGGTTCTTGCCCCGCGATTTCAAGGAGGATGTTCTCGGCAATGATGTCGGATTCGTAGTGTGCGACCGCGCCGGATTTTGAAGTGGGGACATTGGTCGCATCGCCGATCACGTAAATATTGTTGAATTCCGAGGCTTTCAATGTGCCTTTGTCGGTTTTGACAAACCCCACGGGGTCGCCGAGGCCGCTGTCGGTGATCGCCTGCGCGCCGGCATGAAGCGGGATGGAAATAAGAAGATCATAGTCGATGGTATCGCCGGTGACCGATTCGATGGTCTTTTTGCCGGGATTAACATGGTCGATCGCCCAGTTGGGCGTGACCTTGATGTTCTTTTGCTCGCAGACATTGGCCAAAACCTTTGACGCTATGGGCTTTGTGAATGCACCGCCCAAGGGGGTGACCAACTCTATTTCGATATGATCCCGAACGCCGTTTTCCGTGAAAAACCAGTCCGCAAGATACACGAACTCCAGCGGCGCCACCGGGCATTTGATGGGCATGTCCGCGATGTTGACCACGATCCTTCCCTTTTTGAAGAATCGCCATCTCTTAAAAAGCGCGATCGCGCCGTCCAGCGAGTAGTAGTCATGGACATCGCCTCTTAAGTCATCCATGAGGCCGTCGGTTTCTTCGGGCATGATCCTGCTGCCCGTGGCGATGACCAGCCAGTCGTAATCGTATTGCCCCTGTTTGGTCTTGACCCGCTTTTTCTCGGAATCGATATGGACGACCTCGTCCACAACGAGATCGACGTCCGGCGGAATAAAATCGGATTTATGCTTTACGCAGTCCTGGGGCGTATAAATTCCAAATGGGATAAACAGCCATCCGGGTTGATAATGGTGGAACGGATCCTTGTCGATGACGGTAATCTGCCATTCACGGGCGATCAACTCTTTTCGCAGCTTGGTGGCGATGATGGTTCCGCCCGCGCCTGAACCTAAAATAACCATTTTTTTCATAAGACCCTCCTGTATTAATATGTTATAAAATACGGGCAAGATTATGCCGAAACCGGTGTTCTTAACGAGACCTTGCAAAACGCCCCTTTTTGCTCAATTTCTGCGTCACACTCAAATTATAATCCTCAAAATACTCAATGTATTCCTGCGGTTAAAATTTTCGTGTTCCTTGAACTTGAACAAAAATGAGCATTTTTCAAAGGTATCTTAACGGCACTGGATGCAAGGTTTCAAATGCGCGTTTTCACACGGAGAATATCCGCGTGAATGCTTTGATTGCCGCTGGAGACAAAGGATAAGAGCGTCGATGTTTCAGGTCTTGTTTAAAATCGTTAAGCGTTGGAAATATTCAGCCGGCGCAGAGAGAAAGAGGATTCTTAGGACCGGCGACAAGAAAGAACCACCGTTCAGCGTCGTATAGATACGGGCGGTGTTATAAAATGCCAAAGCTGGGCAGTTCAAAGTTAAAAGGGGATGAAATCTACTTTATTGTTAATGAATGAGATTCATTTATATCTTAAAAATTTGAAATGTTCAATTTAAAAAAGTGAAATGGACGCTTTACCGCTTTTCTCAGGGTTGTTTCAACTTTTTGCTCAAGGACACGAGTTCGGGAGAGGCTTTCGGTTTTGTCAGAACAACAACCAGGTCAAAGGCTTGACGGGATTCATCGCCGTTATTCGAATAGGTCAGGTGCAGCGGCTGGGCGGTGTCGCCTTTTTCAACGGATACGGGTGAGCCGGGTATGAGGGTCAACCCCGGGATGTTTTCTGCAGAAGATAGAAACTTTTCTTTAAAAGACGCGCAGATGGGTGACACCAGCGTTATCTTGAGGTCCGGGGCGTTGTGAAGGGCGATGACGGCGGTGTTCACGCCAAACACCAGGCTGGAAAGAAGCTGGGCTTCATCATCGGCCGGATGTCCCTGGACGATGGCGACGGCTGCGGGAAGTCTTCCGTCCAAAGGAGAAAGCACCATGCCCTTTGTGGGGCCTGTGGGAGACAGCATGCGTTCGAACTGCAAATCGACGATCACATCCGGATATTTTCCATACCCCAGATCCCCATTGAACGGATGAAACAAATTATCCTGGCCGCCTGCGACCACAACATCGTCGAAGTCCAGTGACAGTTCTTCGTCCGGAATATTAAAATCAATGGCGACGGGCTTGCATTCGGCCCAGCACAGGGCGCAGCCCAAACAGCGCCGGCAGCTCAGGCATCGCTTGGCTTCTTTAAGGGCCGTCTTTTCGGGAAAGCCGGTCTCCACTTCCGTGAAATTTCCCCGGCGCTCGTCCACTGAAATCTCGGGCATCTCAGCCCGATCCGTCGGCACGTCGCCGAAGGGAATGATGTAGCGTTTTTCTTTCTCGTAAATCATTTACCTGCTCCTGAGATAGGCATGAATGCCCTGTGCCGCCCGTTTTCCGCCGGCAACGGCGCGGATGGCGATATCCGGGCCGGTGACCACATCTCCTCCGGCGAACACGCCGGCCAGGTTGGTCACACCGGTCTCTTCGTCGATTTCAAATGTATTCCACCGGGACAACTTCAGCTCGTGTCCGGTTTCCAGAAAGCCGAGATCCGTTCCCTGGCTGATGGCCGGAACAATGGTCTGGGCGTCGATGACGTATTCGGAGCCTTTAACGGGCACGGGGCGCCGCCGGCCGGATGCATCCGGTTCCCCCAGCTCCATCTTGATGCATTTCATTCCCGTGACCTTGCCGTTTTGACCCAGGATCTCCACGGGCGCGGCCAGGTACTGAAGAATCACCCCTTCATGTTCGGCGGCATCGATTTCCCAGGGGTTGGCCGGCATCTCTTTTTTGGTCCGCCGGTACAGGATATAGACCTCGTCGAATCCCATTCGCCAGCCCACCCGGGCCGAATCGATGGCCGCATTTCCGCCACCGATGACGATGAGCTTTCCCTTGGCTTCGGGCAGCTTCCCCAGGGCCTGATTTCTCAGAAACGTTACGCAGTCCACGATCCCTTCATAGTCGTCTTCCCCGGGAATTCGCAGCTTCAATCCCTGGTGGCATCCGGCGCCGATAAAGATCGCATCATACTCTTTTCTCAAATTGTCAAAGGCGATGTCTTTTCCGATGCGCGTGTTGTATTGAATGTCCACCCCCATGTTGCAGATCAGATCCACCTCCCGCTGAAGGAGTTTTTTGGGCAGACGGTATTCCGGGATCCCAACCCAGAGATAGCCTCCGGGAACCGGCAATGTCTCGAAGATCTTGACCTGTGCGTATCCCATCTTCGCGAGATCATGCGCACAGGTCAACCCCGCAGGACCAGCGCCGATGACGGCGATCTTTTCCGGATATTTTTTTTCCGGGGTTTCATAGACCGGCTCGATGTTCCGGTCCAGTTCCACGTCCGCCGCATACCGTTTGAGAAAACAGATGCTGATGGGCTCGTCCAGATACTGCCGGTTGCAGGCGGTCTCGCACGGGTGGGGGCAGATCCGGCCGATACTGCCGGGAAGGGGAAGTCTTTCTCGGATTTTAGCCAAAGATTCCAAATATTTCCCGTCGGCAATCAGGCCGACATAGGAGCGGATGTCCAGATGCGCAGGGCACGTTTCCTGGCAGATCGGCATGTCTTCCTTGTAGATGTTGTATTCGCCGGTGACTGGATTGCAAAAATCCACGGCCGTTCGGAAACCCAATCCCTCGTTAAAATCATCGAACATGTTCACCGGGCAGACCCTGATGCAGGCCTTGCAGTCATTGCATTTGCTGTTGTCCACCCGCAGACTGTGCTTTAAGATCCGCGTATGGATTTTTCCGTTTTCCCGGCGGACGGATTTGAGATCGCTGTAGGTCAGCACCGTGATATTCGGGTGACTGCGAACCGTGTCGAGATCCGTGTTCACAAAGGCTTCTTGAGGTTGAATCAGCCGGTCCCTGGGAATCCGCTCTGCCCCAAGGGTCGGAAACTTTTCCACAAGGGTGACCTGCATGCCCTGCTCGGCTTTTTCAAGGGCGGCATGGATGCCTTCCGGCCCCCCGCCGACAATCAGTACTTGTTTATTTTCCACGCAACGCTACCTTTTTAGTTCTTTTTTTGCCACCAAGACACGAAAAAAAGACATTAAAAAAAATTCTTTGTGTCTTTGTGCCTTGGTGGCAGATATATTTTCAGCCTTTCATCCGAGTCATACGATCCGGTATAACGGTGTTCGTTCAGCGACTTTTTCTAATTGGATCATCTCTTTTCGCAACAGGGCGGTGACGTATTGAAACACCCTTTCCGACGGAATGGCCAGATCTTCGGCCAGATCTCCGACCGATCGGGCGCCGTCTTTGAGTTGGTTTAAAATCGCCTGCACCTCGGTTTCTTCCACAATGATCATGTCGATGGCGCGATTGAATTCGTGATGGGTGAAAATCTCGCCGTACATGTTTCCGGATTCAAGAAACGGCGTTCGTTTTCCGATGATCCACCGGATCTTTTCCCCGCTCAGCACCGCCTCGGCCAGTTTCAGCTTTTCAAAAATATCCGGTGCATTCAACCGGTCGCCGCCCTGGCCGATGGGCCCCAGTTCTTTGATTTTGGCATCGAACTCGGAGACGAGGTTCACGAAAACCGATGCCTCGCCCGAGGAACACTGCCGAAAGGCCAGCCGATCCTTGTTGACGCCGATATAATCCAAAAGCTTTTGGGTGATTTCAATCTTGGCCTTGGCTTGATAGTTGCCGCTGATGTAGTGGCAGTCGCCGAAATAGCAGCCCACCACCATGAGGCCGTCCAAGCCTTTTTTAAAGGCGCGGGCCACCATGGCCGGGTCCATCCGGCCGGTGCACATGAGCCGAACGATCTTGATTTCAGGGGTATATTGCAGCCTGGAAACTCCAGCCAGATCAGCGGCGGAGTATCCTCACCAAGTACAGCAGAAAGTCAGAATCTTAGGAACAAATGCCTCCAATTATAATCTCCTTTTTTACCGCCCATTCGCTTCGCTCATTCGAGGCACAGAGTTCGCAGAGAATTATAATTTTTCCATTGCCGCTGAGAGGACGGCAATGGAAAAGGGATAAAACTCTGTGTTCTTTGCGACTTTGCGGTAAATATATCTTGGTCTAATAATAACAGATTCTTAATCCAAAAACGCATTGATCTGCGCTTCGAGCTGCTCGTCCGTATAAGAATTAATGCTGAGCGCATGCTGATAGCAGGTCGCGGCACACACCCCGCACCCCTTGCAGGCCACATCGATGACATGGACTTTTCTTCCCTTTTGGGTGTCCTCGATTTCAAGGGCGCCGTACGGACAAAGGGCCACGCAGAGCCCGCATCCCCTGCACGCGTCTTCGTCGGCCAAAACCGAGATAATGGGTTCCACCTTCACCGATCCCTTGGAAAGGGGGATGGACGCGCGGGACGCCGCGCCGAGTCCCTGGGCGATGGTTTCGCGAATATTGGCCGGAAAACGGGCGCTGCCGCAGAGATAGATCCCGTCCGTCGCAAAATCAAGGGGTTTTAACTTGACATGGCCTTCCAGGAAAAAGCCGTTTCCATCCACGGGAACCCGCAGCAGCCGGGCGGTTTCGCCCACATCCTCATGGGCGACCAGGGGCGTGGACAATACCACAAGGTCTGCAGCAAGGGTCATGTCCTTGCCCATGAGCGGATGATAGACCTTGACCGTATTTGGTTCAACCAAAGGCGGCGTTGACGGATCATAGTGGATATAGCGGATCCCCTTGGCCTTCGAGTCCCGGAACATTTCTTCGTTTTCAACACCGTACATCTGCATATCCCGGTAAAGGATATAAACGTTTGTTTCCGGGTTATGATCTTTGAGGATCATGGCATTTTTAACCGCCGTCTGGCAGCAGATCCTGGAGCAGTAAGGGCGTTCCTTGCTGCGGCCGCCGGCGCACTGGATCATGACAATGTTTTTGAGTTCCGGGTCCGGGCCGTTTTTAAGACGTTTTTCGAGTTCAAGCTGCGTGATCACGGTTTGACCGTCATATCCGTACAATCCGTGGGGGACAAAGGGCACCCCGCCCACCGCCACCACGATCACGCCGATGTCGATGGTTTTGATACCGGATTTGGTTTCGATATTCACTTGGAATTTGCCGATAAACCCTTTGACTTCCTTTACCTGAGCTTCGGTGAAAACGGTTACCTTGGGGTGGTCCATGACGGCCCGGATCTTCTGTTGAACGACATCCGCGGCATCGATCATGCTCGGCCCGAGTTTATTCAACTGGTTCAGCATTCCTCCGAGAGTTGCCGCGCGTTCCACCAGAATGGTTTCATATCCGCGACGGGCAAGACCCAGGGCCGCGGTCATGCCGGCGATCCCGCCGCCGATGACCAGGGCACGGGGCGTAATTTCCGACAGAATGGGATTCTGGGCTTTCAACAGGGCGGCTTTGGCAACCCCCATGGCGATAAGATCCTTGGCTTTTGCCGTGCCGTCTTCTTTTTCTTTCATGTGTACCCAGGAGCATTGATCCCGGATATTGACCATTTCAAAGAGGTAGGGGTTCAGGCCCGCCTCCTCGCAGGAGCTTCTGAACAGGGGTTCATGGGTCCTGGGGGAGCAGGAGGCCACAACGACCCGGTTTAAATGATTGTCTTCGATTCCCTTTTTGATCTCGTTGATACCGGTCTCGGAACAGGTATACAGGTTCCGCTGGACAAACGTCACATGGGGAAGGGTTTTGGCATAATCGGCCAGGGTTTCCATGGCCAGGTATCCGGCGATATTGGAGCCGCAATGGCATATGAATACACCGATTCTAGGTTCGGTGTCGTTATTTTCAGGCAATGGCTGTCTCCTTTTCTTCATCGGCTTGAAAGGCAATTTCAGCGGCCCTTTCAGCGGCGCTGGAGGCCTGGGCCACGGACTCCGGAACATCCATGGGGGATCCGGCGCATCCGCACACGAAAATTCCGGGCACGGTGGTGTCCACCGGAGACAGGGGATCGGTTTTCACAAAACCATACTCATCCAGCGCAATCCCCAACAGTTTGGCCAAATCGACGACACCCTTTGTCGGTGCGCATGCCGTTGCCAGAATCACCATGTCAAAGTCGCGGGATTTAACCTTTCTTTCCCGGGTGTCTTCATAAATGATGACGGGGTTGTACCCGGGACCCTCGGTGATCTCGGCCACCCGCCCGCGGACATAGGTAATGCCCGAGTTGTTCCCGCCGCGAACCTTATACTCCTCAAACCCTTTGCCCACGGCGCGGATATCCATGCCGAAAATGGTGGACGCGGTTTCCGGTTCATGTTCGTTGGCGATGATGGCCTCTTTAATGGAATGCATGCAGCAATATCCGGAACAAAACGGGTAAAAACGAAAATCCCGGGATCCCACACATTGAATAAAGGCCAGGCGTTTTGCCGGTCCGAAGGTCTTTACTTTTTCCTTCAATGCATCAAGGGCTTCAAGCAGGCTCAAATGTTCTTTGTACTTGTCCGCCCATTTGGTTTGCTCATCGTCTTTTTCAATGTCTCCGGACGTGTATTGGGTATAAAATTCTTCGGATGTCCGGTTGTATTGTTTTTCGAATTTTTCCAGCGCCCGAAGCGATGTTTTGATCTTTTTTTCCAGCGGTTCGATGCCGGCCTTGATGCCAAGATCCGAAGGGCGGTCCACATGTCCGCCGGTGGGTCCGCTGGCGCTTAAGAGCCTTTCGAATTCCATGGCGGTCACGACGTTCGGGATTTCCCGGTATCGATATTCGGGGATCTGGGACGGATCGAACACGTCATAGCCGCCGGCGAGGATGACCGCGCCGACGTCAAGTTCCAGGATTTGGTCTTTTTGATCGAAATTAATGGCCTCGGCCTGACAGACCTTTGCACAGATGCCGCACTTTTTGCCGTTAAGCTGCCGGCAGTGGTCGGGGTCTATGGTCCGGGTGGAGGGGATACCCTGGGCAAAATAGGCATAGACAGCCCTTCGGGTTCCCAGGCCTTCGTTAAAGGCGTCGGAGACGATGGTCGGGCATTTTTCGCTGCACGCCCCGCAGCCCGTACATTTATTTTCTTCCACAAATCGGGCTTTTTTCCGAACGGTGATTTTAAAATCTCCGGCCTGTCCCCGTACGTTTTCCACTTCGCTGTACGCCAGAAGGTTGATATTGGGATGTCGACCGACATCCAGCATTTTGGGCGACAGGATTCAGATGGCGCAGTCGTTGGTGGGGAAGGTTTTGTCCAGCTGGGCCATCTTGCCGCCGATGCTGGGCAGCTTTTCCACCAGGTGAACCTTTAAGCCCATATCGGCCAAGTCCAAGGACGCCTGGATGCCGGCGATGCCGCCGCCAATTATGAGTACATCTTTAATCATCATCAAAGTCCTTATTTCATATTTTAATAGACAGGATTAACAGGATTGCAGGATAAATTTATTTCCGCCTAACGGCGGATTTTTTATTTCCATGTTTATAATGAAAATGTAATATTAGATATCCTGAGCACCCTGTTAATCC
>JBAUWG010000079.1:0-9941 GCA_049583675.1 Desulfobacterales bacterium
CATTATGATTGATCCCAAAAGAATCGAACTTTCAAGTTATGACGGAATCCCCCATCTGATTACGCCGGTGGTCACCGATGTCAAAAAAGCGACCAACGCGCTTTTCTGGGCTGTTCGCGAAATGGAACGAAGATATGAACTCCTCTCGGAAAAACAATCGAGACACATCAGGCAGTACAACCAGAAAATCGAAAAAGAAACCAAGACCGATAAGGGTTTGGAATCGGAGAAACTGCCATATCTTGTCATCCTCATCGACGAACTTGCAGATTTGATGCTGGCGGCCTCGAGAAACGTGGAAGTCGCCTTGACCCGTCTTGCCCAGATGGCAAGGGCCGCCGGGATCCACTTGATTCTGGCCACCCAGCGCCCGTCCGTGGACGTACTCACCGGAATTATTAAAGCCAATTTCCCGACTCGATTAACATTCCAGGTATCTTCAAAAACCGACTCCAGAACGATCATCGATACAAATGGAGCTGAAAATCTGTTGGGAAACGGAGACATGCTTTTTCTGCCACCGGGCACAGCCAAACTTCAGCGCATCCATGGGGCTTTCATCTCCGAAGAAGAACTTTCAAGAATTATTGAATTTCTGAAAAAACAAAAGACGCCCGAATACGACAAGTCGATTCTTAACGCGCCGCCAAAAGAAGAAGATGAATCCGATACAACAGAATATGACGAAAGATATGATGATGCCGTGGCGCTCATCACAAAAACAGGACAGGCGTCAATATCCATGATTCAACGTCATTTGCGCATCGGTTACAACAGGGCCGCCCGGATTATCGAAGTGATGGAAAAAGAAGGGATCGTAGGGCCGTCGGACGGCGCAAGACCTAGGGAGGTTCTGGTAAAAGGGTATGAGGATATTCCCTAGGATTGA
The DNA here is from genome assembly GCA_049583675.1 of Desulfobacterales bacterium. Taxonomy (GTDB): domain Bacteria; phylum Desulfobacterota; class Desulfobacteria; order Desulfobacterales; family UBA11574; genus UBA11574. Next base: position 890 of record JBAUWG010000079.1, read on the forward strand.
TGATTGGATTCAAAAATCTTTATAGTTATATAATAAGCCCTCGGAGAGTTTTTCTTCGAAATCCTTAAATAGAGCGGAATGGATAATCTTTTTTTTAAATCGGATGCTGTTTGAGTGGCTTAGGGATCGTTGGAAAGAACAGGCGCATTTTAAAATTGTGTCTATAAAAGAATCTAAAATGACGAATTAAACCGATTGATATCTTAAAAATAGTATCCTGTTTTTTTCTTTACGAACCCTTGCCGCGAGTTCATGCGGTTTAAAAAAAAGATTATCCATGTAGCGGCTGTCTAAAAAACATCACGACCCCTCAGTTACGTTGGTCTGCATATGATGCCGGATGAAGATCTGTTAAATACCGTGAAGGGTTTTCTGGGCGCCCGTGAAGGAAAGGCCCTGTTTGACATCGCACTGGAAGCCAGCCGGATAGGACCCTGTCTGGAAATCGGTAGCTATTGCGGGAAATCGACGGTTTATATCGGTTCCGCCTGCAGACATAACAACAGTATTCTCTTTTCCATCGATCATCACAGGGGTTCCGAGGAACAGCAGCTCGGAGAAGGATATTTCGATCCCGAACTTTTTGACCATGAAATCTCGCAGGTGGATACCTTCAGAGCGTTTCGAAAGACCCTGGAAATCGCCGGGCTTGTGAATACGGTCGTTCCCATGGTATGCGAGTCCGCCGTCGCCGCACGGGCTTGGGCAACTCCCTTAAGCCTGGTTTTTATCGACGGCGGCCATTCTTATGAAGCGGCACACACGGACTATAACGCATGGTCCGGACATCTCATGCCCAACGGGTACTTGCTGATCCACGACATTTTTGAAGACCCCGAGAAAGGCGGCCAGGCACCCTATCATATTTACAAAATGGCGGCTGCATCGGGCCTTTTTAAAGAACTTCCCAGGGTCGATACCTTAGGTGTGTTGAAACGGCATGACTTAAGGGATATTCCTCAAAATCCACAAAAGCAGTCATTATTAATTTAGTGCCTTGGTGCCCTGGTGGTTAACGTATTTTATGGTTGCTTTTCTCAGATATAACACAATGCTTTTTCCCAGAACAGGATTGAGAATTTTATCTAAAAATTGTGTGATCCGCGGTTTCTTCATCATATCCCATACCAGAAAACGATGATACTGATTCACCAGCTTGCAATCATCACGATCCGGGCCGACAAGACATTTCAGCCACCAGAAAGGGGTATGCAGGCTGTGGGCAAAATGAAGCCCCCATCTTGATAGGCTCGCACTCTGTAAAAGACCGGCCAGCGCTTTTATTGAATAGATGCGGACATGGCCGTTGGGAGCCTTACGGTAGTCGTCGGAAAGCGCCCAGCAAATTCGCTCCGGCAAATATCTCGGAACACTGACTACGAGGTCTTTGCCCGGTTTTAGCACCCTGACAATTTCAGAGACGGCAATTTTGTGATGTTGAATGTGTTCCAGAACTTCCGAACAAAGCACAAGGTCAAAAAAGTTGTCCTGAAAAGGAAGTGCGCAGATATCGGCAACAATAACTTCTCCCTCGCCGTAGCAGTGATGACCGGGTTTTTGATGGGTATTCAACCTGTTTTTTGCCGCAACGGCATCATCGACACTGATGTCTATGCCGACGACCCTGGCTTTCGGGAATCTTAAGGCCGCCGCCGTCAGGTGCCGTCCTGTTCCGCACCCGACATCCAGTATCCGGCCGGCTGAAAGGCCCCTCGGACCGGACCGGCAGAGCCGGTTAAAGTCGATGGTGATCACGAATGGTCTCCCTGTAAGCCTCAACGGTTTTCTCAGCCGACCGCTTCCATGTAAATCGCTCCCGAACCCTGTGGTAACCGGCGCGGCCCATCCTTTGCGCCTGTTCAGGCCGGTCCATCAGGCTTAATACTGCATCGACCAGCGCCTTTGGATTTGCGGGCGGAACCAGGATCCCGGCATCTCCTACGACTTCCGGTAAAGCACCGCCCGTGGTGCTGATAACCGGAATACCGCACGCCATGGCCTCTCCGGCCGGAAAACCAAACCCCTCATATATGGACGGCACAATTGCGATACAAGCCTTTGCATACTGCCGGACAAAAGCGTCGCTGTCGATGCGGCCCGTAAATGTCACGCAATCTTTTATTCCCAGATTTCTGATGCAGGTTTCGATATCACCGTTTTGCTTCAGATCGCCGACAACAACCAGATTGATGCTGCGAAACGCTGAAATGGCAGCCACCGCCTGCAATAAATAGCGAAGACCTTTTAAAGGCGTCCCGGCACTGCTGGTCACAATGATGCGGTTTTTTTCTCTTTTGATCGCGGGTATCGGGTAAAACAGATCCGTATCGATACCGTTGGGGATAACCCGGAACCGATCAGGGGGTATCTTAAAATCCCTGCCGATGTCCTGCTTCGAAGCTTTTGAAACCGTGATAATGCGGGACAGGGTTCCGGCCACCCTTTTTTGCATGCCGATGAAAGAATACCATCTCAATTGTTTGATCTTTGCCCAAAACGTTTGCGCCGCTTTTACGGCAAGGTCACGGTCCACCGTAATGGGGTGATGAATGGTGGCGATGGTTGGCATCCGGCGACTGATCGATCGAATGCCGTACGAAAGACTCTGATTGTCGTGAACGATATCGTAATTGGAATTTTTTTTTTTAAGAAATCGACAGGCCCTGAGACCGAATGTATAAGGCTCCGGGAATCCCATGGTGGAGACGCCCAGCCACTCCAAAAGGTTGGCAGGGTCTGAAAGCTCCATTAAAGAGGGCATTCTAAACAGGTTTTCGGGATTATAAAGATCAAGACCCGGCAGTTGAAAAAGATCGATATGTTTATCAAGTCTGGGCGACGGAGGACCGGTGATTACATCGACATCATGCCCCAAATTCTTGAGCGCCTTGCTTAGATGATAAACATAAACGCCCTGTCCGCCGCAAAAAGGATCGCTCCTGTAACTCAAGAGACAGATGTTCAGGGTCGCGGAATGATCCAACGATCTCATCCTTAAAAGGACCATTGAAGAGAGAGCGTAACTCCCTTGTTTCTCATATCCGCCGAAAGGTTGATTTTGACATTTTCTTTTAAGTGCTGAATAAACTCACCGGTTTTTTGACGATTGTATTTGTGGGCACTGGATATCGCGCCGTATATGTTCCCGGAATAGAAACCGAACTCGACAAATGAAATGACCCCGCCAAGCGCGCTCAACCCCTGATCGAACGATTCATAGGCTGCGTACATCAACCCTCCGTTGAGCAAAAAGGCGACCAGGGCGTCCTGATATCGCCCGCAGTAAAGATATCCCGCCCCCGGTACAATCGACAGGAACCCTGCCATCTTCGGATTTTTTTTGGGAATGGCGGTTTCCTTTTCAAGCGCTGCGGAAAGTTTCTCAAGTTCGAATTTGTGTCGGTTCTTGGCGCTGATTTTGTTAAAATAGCGTCTTGCTTCGTCCCAGGATGCGATTTCGATGTAAATCCATCCCATCCGGTAATAGGCTTCGTCTTTTGCATCCTGGTTATGGGTGATGGTCACCAGATTGTTAAGATCGACCAAAGCCTGCCCAAAGGCTTTCATTTTAATGAAAGCTTCGCTGATTCTATAATACGATTTTATCGAATATTCGGTTTCAAAATATTGCTCGGTCAATTTTTCAAAGGCGCTGACAGCCTCCTGATAATGTCCGCCGAGAAAATGGGACATACCGATTTGGTACATGGCAAATTCCGCCCGTCTATCCTTTGGGAAAAAATAGACGAACCGCTTGTATTCACCGGCAGCAGTGGAATAATCCCTGGCAGAAAAAAGATCCTGTGCATATTGAAACTGTTTATCGGCACTGAGGATCATGAGCGGATTCGCTGACGGCGGTGTGCCGGTACCGGCAAAAGACGGACTCACCGAGAATAAAACGGAAATGAAGGAAACAAGCGCAAAAAGCAGGCAGGCAGAATGGGGGTTTCGGGTCTGCATGATGATCAATGCCACCAGAAATCATTATTGCTGACAGGATCATAAGTGCGCCTTTTACCGTCAACCCAGACAGGATCCGATAATCTTGTCTCGTCTCGACCGTCACGTATGAGACGGTCCGAGCACATGATCCACCCCAAGAACGCACCGTGTTTTTTAATGGCCTCGCTGCAGTATTGTGAGCATGTCGGATATGACGGGCAGCGATCGCCGTCGACCCTTGAGATATAATCTCTATAAAATCTGATGGGAAGAAGAAGCGCATCGCTTTTTTTTTCTTTGCCGTCATTTGCAATTTTAAGATGATCGGGTCTCATCCCTTGTCCGGCAAGGGCGTTTGTCCCCAAAGCACCCAAAACCGTAAAAAACATAATTAAATTAAATATCTTTTTCATTACTTATCTCTGGGTCACCCTGAGCACTTCTTCTATGGTGGAAATCCCGCTTAACACTTTATTAATGCCATCCTGACGCAACGTCACCATATTCCGATTCAACGCTTCATTTTTGATCTGGTTTGAATCAAAGGTCTTGAGGATGAGGCTTTTCAGCCCGGAATCCAAAACCATCATTTCAAAAATACCCAATCGGCCTTTATAACCGGTATGGAAACAGTTCTCACATCCTTTTGCCCTGTAAATGGAGGTGTCTTGGAGCTGATCACGGGTGATACCTAAACTGTCTAAAGCCGCTTCATCGGGTGTGTAGGCTTCCTTGCAGTCTGTGCAAAGCACTCGGATCAACCGCTGGGCCACTACGGCCAAAACAGAAGAGGAAATGAGAAAAGGTTCAACGCCGATGTCCACCAGGCGGGTAATGGCGCTGGCTGAGTCGTTGGTATGAAGCGTCGAAAAAACAAGATGCCCGGTCAATGCCGACTGAACCGCTATTTCGGCGGTCTCGTGGTCCCGTATTTCCCCCACCAGAATGACGTCCGGGTCCTGTCTGACAATGGACCGGAGACCCTTGGCGAAAGTCAGATCAATCTTCGGATTGACCTGGATCTGGTTGACGCCCTGAAGTTGGTATTCAATGGGATCTTCAATGGTGATAATATTGACATCCGGTATATTGATGGTTGATAAAATGGCATAAAGGGTCGTGGTCTTGCCGCTGCCGGTGGGACCCGTGACCAGAATAATCCCGTTGGGCGATCGGATCAGGTTGGCCAGAAGCGCCAGTTTGTCGGACACCAGCCCGAGATCCGAAAGCGATATCAAGGAACCTGATTTATCCAGAAGCCTGAGCACCAGCCGTTCCCCAAAGGACGTCGGCAGTGTGGACACCCGCACATCGATATCCTGATGACCGATTTTCACGGCCAAACGTCCATCCTGAGGAAGACGTTTTTCCGCAATGTTCATATTTGCCATGACCTTGATTCTGGAAATCAGCGCGGGTTGCAGCCATTTTGGCGGAGACAAAAAGTCATACAAAATACCGTCGACACGATAACGCACCTTGAAACTGTCCTGGTAGGTTTCAATGTGGATATCGCTTGCCCGCGCTTTCACGGATTGTGAGATGATATGATTCACGAGTTTGATGATGGGCGCATCGCTGATATCATCCAGCAGGTCCGCCTTTTCCTCCAGTTCGCTGATAATGGTGCTACCGTTTTCTTCCATATCTTGAACAAGCTGCTCTGCAGAACCTCTGCTGAGGTCATAGGACATATTGATGGCAAACAAAATGGCATCCTTTGTTGACAGAACCGGTTTGACATCATCGTAACCGAGCATCCTGATCAAATCATCCATGGGCTGTATGCAGGCAGGGTCATTGACTGCGACGACCGAACCATATTCGTCAAGCTCTTTTTCCGAATTTTGCCAATCCCTGTCATTAAGGGGTCGTTCATGGTCTGACGTCTGGGTCTTGATGATGAGCGGAACCATGATGTATTTTTTTAAAAATTGTATCGGAACATGGCTCGTAAAATCGGTTTCATATTTTTCAATGGGAAGTTCCGGCCAGAAAGGAATGTCATATTGAAGGCTCAGCGCTTCAAGCAGCTGTCTTTCGGTAATCATCTTTTTGGAAAGGAGAATTTCCGCAAAATCCGTTCTTTTTTCCGTATTGATCCTCTGCGCTTCTTTTAGATCTTCTTCTGAGACATCGAAACGTTCACTGAGTATTTGATAAAGGCTGTTTGGCATGCTGTTCCATGGTTTGCCGGGTTTTAAGATACGACAAGTAAAATCTTTTTTATTTTTTTGGATCACGCCCGGGGATAGTGATGGCGTTTTCGTACATATTGATTTTCCCTCCCGTGATCTGTTGGACCTGGTCTTTCTTGCTGTCTAAAATGGCTCGTGCTTCATCAGGATTTTTAACGACATGGGGAGTAATAAATACAAACAGATTCGTCTTGTCATCTCCCGTTGACGTGGTTCTGAACAGACGTCCCAGCATAGGGATGTCCCCTAAACAGGGCGTCTTGAATTCGGTATTCGAAAAGCTGTCGTCGATAAGCCCCCCGATGACCACCGTATTTCCATCTTTGACAATCACCGTTGTATCGATGGTGCGTTTTAATGTGGTGGGGCGATCGCTCGAAACGGTGGTTTGCTGATCAAGTTTCGTCGATTCCTGGGAAATGTTGAGTCGAACCATCCGGTCATGACTGATCTGAGGGGTAATCTTCAGCGTGATGCCGACATCCTTATATTCATAGTAACTGTATTGATCCACCAGGTTTTCTGAGGTGGCGGCCGCTCGGGTCTGAAAGGGAACACTCTTGCCCACTGTAATACTGGCTTCCTCATTGTCCGTGGTGAGAATCTGAGGCGTAGAGAGAATATGAACATCTTGATCCTTCTTAAAGGCATTTACGATGGCATAAAGGTTGGGAAATGTAATGCCGCCGATGGTCACCGCCTCGCTGAATATTCCTAAAGAAAAACCGGATGGATTCGGCAATGTGGGCGACGACGTCGTAGCGATACTGGTTTCCGGGATAAATCCCCCGCCAAAAGCCGCATCTTTATCGCCGAGTCTGGTTTGACCGCCGGCCTGCCATTGGACGCCGAGACTAAATTCCTTGTTCACACTGACTTCCATGATCAAGCTTTCAATATAGACCATGGATCTTGGAACATCCAGTTTCTTGATGATATTCTCCATGACCTGATAATCTTCCTTGTCGGCGATGAGAATCAGGCTGTTGGTGGCCTTATCCGCGGTTATCTTGACGTTTTCCGAAACAAACGAGCCTTTTGATGCAGGTCCGGGTGCAGCGCCCTTTTTGGTGGGCAGTTCCTGAAGCACCTTCCCCAGATCTTCGGCTTTGGCATTTTCAAGATAATAAACGTGGATTTTCCCCTTTCCCCGGGGCGTTTCCCGATCCAGCATGTTGATCAGTCTTCTTATCCTTGAGGTCTCCACTTCACTGGCCATAACGATGAGTGTGTTGGTCCGCTCATCCGCCACAAATTTGGCGACCGAAAACGAAGTGTTGGTTCTTGATTTCCTCTTTTCCTGAAAAATAGAGTCGAGGATCTTGATAAATTTTGCAGCGTCGGCGTGCTCGAGCGGAATCACCGAAAGCTCCTGTCCCATTCCCGCCACATCAATGGCAGTTAGAATTTTAAGCAACCGCTGGATGTTTGATAAGACATCCGTTATAATCAGCATGTTCGTCGGCGAATATGACAGGATCACACTGCTTTTGGAAACCAATGGCGCGAATAACCTTTTTATTTCATCGGCGCTTGCGTATTTTAACGGCACCAGTTGCGTGACGACTTTATCTTCCGGAGAGGCGGCCTCTGCTTTGAGTCGTGTTTCGATGTCTTTCGATCGGGCATCAGGGGATGGGATGATTTTCGTGATGTCTCCGGCTTTTACGGCAGTGAACCCATGGACTTCCAATACGGATTCAAACACCTTATAGGCTTCTTTCACGGAAATCCTGCTGGGTGAAATGATGGTAACTTTTCCTCTTACACGCTGATCAACAACAAAATTTCTGGATGTCAACTCACTGATAAATTTTATAAAAACATTGATATCCACGTTATTGAAATCGATTGATATGAATCGTTGTGAATCCTTTTCAGCCTGTGTTGTTTTTTGATCTGACGGGGATGTACCGGCCTCTGGTAAAGTCTTGGCTTGAACATCCATTGACAGGTTCAACGCCAATGCCAGAACCATGACGCAAATGACGTGCCGAAAAATTTTTGAAACGCTATTTTGTAATTTCATTATTGTCGATTTTTTGACGATATTTTTTTAAATTCCAATTGTGAGATGCTTAAAGATGATGACGCAATAAAAAAATAAATTCGATTTGTTGCGAATGCATCAAAATTTCGGCCGCCAAACCTGAACGGATTCTTTAGAACCAACGAAGTATATCATATATTTATCGTTTATTCAATATGATAGTCAATGATTTTGAGCTGGCCTCTTCGTTTTATCTGAAGCTCAACTTTTGAAGACGACTGCAGGTTTTGATAAAGCTTGAAAACATCTTCAACAGATTCAATAGGTTTACCATTCGCACCCGTAAGAATGTCCCCGCTTTTCAGCCCCATATTGTAGAAAATGGAGTTTGGCCTGATACCCGTCAAACGAAGGCCGTCAGGTTTCCCGTTCCTGAAATTCGGTCGTATTCTGATCTGTTTCATGAGATTATTGACGTCTTTAACGGCAGATTCCATCTGCGATCGCTTGACAGCAATATTTTGGGATCTTTCCGGCCTCAATGCCGTGGCTTGGGTATTAAAATTTGTCGGCCCTTCGCGATCTTTCTCGATCTTTAGGATTTCGTCTTTGCCGTTGACATTGAGCACGACTTTTTCTCTTAAAATCATCTTAACTATGGCGTTTTGGATAGTATCTCCGACCCTGAACAGATTCTGTTGTTTTGTGGTGGTGTCCTCGATAACGGCAAAGGCTTCCTTTTCGTCACCGGTAATCGTTCCCAAAAGATCCAGCTTTAGATCTGTGGGCTCAAGATTTTCGATATCCAGTTTCTCAGGACCGCCGCCGGGCCTTGTTTCTGTTTTAAACAAATTACGCTCGGCGACGGCACTGTAATATGACAATGGGTGTTGGGTTTCGTTTTCATGGGGAACAAGCT
>JBAUWG010000080.1:0-2813 GCA_049583675.1 Desulfobacterales bacterium
GGGTTGTCCGGGGCCTCCGATGGGATCGAGCAAAAGAACCTTGACATGGGCTTCTCTTGCAATGATTTCGGCCGCACGGGGATTGAGCTGGGGTTCGGCGAATACGGCGCGAATATGATACTGTTTAATGGCTGCGATAATTTTTTTAATCTGCAGCGGTGTGGGATTCCTCCCCGGCGCCGCTTCGATGACGCCGGCAGGTTCAAGACCGTATTGTCGGGCAAAATAATCCCAAGATGCATGAAAAGCGACAAATTTTTTATTTTTAAAACGGGCGGTTGTCCTTGCAATCAGATGATCGAGTCTGTCCAGCTCTTTCAAATAATTCCGGCTTCGCTGATTATAATACGCCAAATGCGCCGGATCAACCTTGCATAGCGCAGCGGTGATTTTATCGACCATCGATTTTGCGATCACGGGGTCAAGCCAAATGTGGGGGTTGGCAACGGCCGGTTCATTTTTTAACGTTGGCGCTTCTTTTTCATGGGAGTGTCTTTCATGATCATGCTCGGTCGAAACGATCAGATCGACGCCCCGGGATAACACCACGGTCATCAGGTTCGGTCCGGCCAGCTTGATGAATTTATCGGCCCAGAATTCCAATCCGGCGCCGATCATAAAAAAAATGCGCGCCGATGAAAAGGCTCTCACAAGGCTCGGCTTGGGTTCAAAGGTATGGGGGCTTGCCCCGGGCGGCAGCACACAGGTCACCTTGACATGATCCCCCCCCACCTGCCGAACCATGTCGGCAACCGGGTAAATGCTGGCGATTACCGGGATCTTTTCCGCAAGGCATGAAATTGCAACGAGCTGGATCAATAAGAAAAAGAGAAACGGAAGAACGGAACGACAATAAATCGCACGGCGTATTCCGGGTTTCCTGATATTCATTGCCCTTTCTCCATCATTTGTGGTTTTCAAGGGGGCTGCGGCAAAAATTCCGAAATACTCCGCAGCTTGGTTACGGGGATAGGAATTTTAGTCCCGCTTCAAAAGCGGGATAAACCTTTCGCTTTTAAGATCCCGCGGTTTACCTTCGGGAGTTTCATTAAATCGTTAAGCGATTTAATTATGTGTACCCCTAAATCGAGCCGATAGTCAATAATTGTCCGGAATTTCCAAAATTTACTTGATATTTCAGATTCAGATTCATATTTTATAGTAATATTATTTAACCCAAAGGAGGCGGCCATGTCGCCAAAGGATCTGCCGATTCCCGTTCATTTCGATCCCGGCACGGTGGGGCAGGTGTGGAGAGTGCCATATCAGAAACGCAGCGAAGACGCAAAAAAATGGGCAAAACAGCATGAAATAGCGGCTGCCTCCAAAGATACCTTCAGAATTTGCCTCCTGCTCGTGGATGTGCAAAATACATTTTGTATCCCGGAATTCGAGCTCTTTGTCGGCGGACGTTCGGGAAACGCTGCGGTGGAAGATAATAAGAGGGTGTGTGAATTCATCTATCGACATCTGGATGTGATTACCCGGATTTGTCCCACCATGGATACCCATCAAACCATGCAAATCTTTCATAGTATCTTCTTGATCGATGAAAAGGGGGAGCATCCGGCGCCTTTTGCGTTGATTTCCGCCCAGGACGTCGAGCAGGGGATCTGGAAATTCAATCCAAAAGTCGCTCAAAGTCTGAACATTGATGAAACCTACGGTCAGAATTTTTTGCGCCACTATACCCGGAGACTGAAAGAAGGCGGTAAATACGATCTCACCATTTGGCCGTATCATGCCATGCTGGGGGGAATCGGACATGCGCTGGTATCAGCGGTTGAAGAGGCTGTTTTTTTCCATGGTATCGCGCGATACGGTGTGCCTGATTTTCAGGTCAAGGGGAGCAACCCGTTTACGGAAAACTATTCGGTGCTCAGCCCTGAGGTGTTGGATGACGGCGACGGCAATCAAATCGCACAAAAAAACACCGGGTTTATCGCCAAGCTCTTGGAGTTTGATGCGGTCATCATTGCCGGGCAGGCAAAAAGCCACTGCGTGGCCTGGACCATTGACGATCTGTTGCGCGAGATCGAATCTTCGGATAAAAAACTGGCTGAAAAAGTGTATCTCATGGAAGACGGCACATCCTCAGTGGTCATTCCCGGCGTGGTGGATTACACGGATCAGGGGGACGCCGCTTTTCAGCGGTTTGCCGATGCAGGAATGCATATTTTTCGCTCAACGGATTCCCTGAGACGCTTGCTCGATATTGCACCTTAATCATGTAGCAGACTGACAGATCTCTATTTGCGGAGCTGAATTCTCATGACGCACCTTCACCGAGCCGGGCCGCTGTTTACCGATCTTTACGAATTGACCATGGCGGCGGGTTATTTTGCCCACCGGGTAATTGATACGGCGACCTTTTCCCTGTATATCAGGGATGTCTATTCCACCAGAAGTTTTTTTGTGGCCGCCGGCCTCGAACAGGTTTTGGATGAGTTGGCAGGGTTCCGGTTTTCCGACGATGAAATGGACTATTTGAAAACCACCGGTCGTTTTTCCGCTGACTTTCTGGATTTTTTAAAGCCGCTTAGATTTAGCGGCGATGTTTATGCCATGCCCGAGGGCACGGTTTTTTTCGCCAACGAGCCGGTTCTGGAAGTGACGGCCCCCATTATTGAAGCCCAATTGCTGGAGACCTTTTTACTCAATGCCGTCGGTTTTCAGACCATGATCGCCTCAAAAGCGGCCCGGTGTATTCACGCTGCCGCCGGCCGTCCGCTGATCGACTTTTCCCTGCGACGGACCCAGGGCCAGGATGCCGGGCTCAAAGTCGCCCGTAGTGCTTTCATTGCCGGATTCAC
>JBAUWG010000081.1:0-15611 GCA_049583675.1 Desulfobacterales bacterium
GGATGTTTTTAGCCGAATGGTTTGAGGGGTTCCGCGAGTTTCATCTTTCCCGTGATCCGTCGGATGGAACGGTCAAAATTGTGGTATGGGATAATGATCGCGGGAACTTTTTCCTGACCAACCATCAAACCATGCAACTTTATCGTGAGGCTGCGAAGATTTTAACTTACTATTACAACATCGAAACTTTTGAACAGATTTTTTCGTGGCATCATGCCGCCGGTGATTTTGTGCTGAAATCTCATCAAGAAGATGTCGAGGTAAAGCTCGTTACGGTGAGACAATACAGATCCATGTTCGAGCAGAATTTTCGTCAGGAACATAAGACGCCGGATGCTGAAATGATATTGGAAGCGCTGATGGTTTTTTTTATGAATATGGCGATTAAAATGCGCATCGACCGACTGGACGGCGTGGGAGAAATGGCATGGGCTGATAAAATTGCGCCCATGGGAATACTGGAGGGCTTTTTCGAAGGATTGGCCCTGAAACCGCCGGCCGATGGGTTCGAAGCACCTTTGGATGACTGCTTTCTGCAACATCTTTTGGCTTGCAGCGCAGCGGATTTTTCGGATATGCATCACGCCATTGTTCGAGGATATCCATCACAGGCTTCGGAGGTTCCGGTCATCAGGCGGCATCTCGTGAGACATATCGAAGATCTATACAATGCCGCCAGACAATTAGGGAAAGTTTAACATCTTAACGCCAAAATAAAATGATGTTCAGCGGTTTGAAACCCTGCTTTTTTATTGACAAGCTTTAATATTGATTCTATATGATTTTTTTGTATGTCCTTCACCTCATATAAAGGGTATTGAATAATATTAATATAAAAAATAGAAAAAATGACGAGAGGAGGTGACAGTTGCTGCCCTGAAAGGGGACGGTGAATTTTACTATTGGCAGATTGGTTAATTTTAAATAGAATGGAGGTAATACAATGGCAAAACATAAAACCCCTTTGCTGGACCAGCTTGAAAGCGGGCCATGGCCGAGTTTCGTCTCTGATTTAAAGCAGGAGATCGATTCAAGGGCAAAGAATGAAAAGGGTGTAGAATTTCAAATCCCCCAGGATGTTTGTGAAGACCTTCTGGGCATTCTCGAACTGTCATATAAACATGGTAGAACCCACTGGAAGCATGGCGGCATTGTTGGTGTGTTCGGCTATGGCGGGGGTGTTATCGGCAGGTATTGCGACCAGCCTGAAATGTTTCCCGGCGTTGCCCACTTTCATACCATGCGTGTGTCCCAGCCTGCAGGTAAATTCTATACGGCCAAATACCTAAAAGATCTTTGTGACCTCTGGGAAAGGCGAGGCAGTGGTCTTACCAATATGCACGGTTCCACCGGTGATATCATATTCCTCGGGACAACAACACCTCAACTGGAAGAAATCTTCTGGGAATTGGGCCATAATCTACATCAGGATCTGGGCGGTTCCGGCTCAAACCTGAGAACCCCTTCCGACTGTGTGGGGCAGGCGCGCTGCGAATGGGCGTGTTACGACACGCAGGCCCTCTGCCATGATCTCACCGTTGAATATCAGGACGAACTTCATCGTCCGGCGTTTCCGTATAAGTTTAAATTTAAATTTGACGGGTGCCCCAACTGCTGTGTGGCATCCATTGCCCGGTCAGACCTGTCCTTTATCGGCACCTGGCGGGATGATATTCGAATCGACCAGGAAGCGGTTGCTGCCTATATGGGTGGAGAACTGCCGCCCAACGGCGGCGCCCATGCCGGCCGTGACTGGGGACCGTTTGACATCCAAAAAGAGGTGCTCGACCTTTGTCCCACCAAGTGCATGTGGTTAGAAGACAAAAAGCTGAAGATAGACAATCGAGAGTGCACCAGATGCATGCATTGCATCAACGTCATGCCAAGAGCCTTGAGAATAGGTAATGATCGAGGATGTTCAATCTTTGCAGGGGCAAAAGCGCCGATCCTTGACGGGGCTCAAATGGGTTCTCTTATTGTTCCTTTTATTAAGGTGGAAGAGCCTTATGATGAAATTAAAGAGACAGTTATTGAGCCTATCTGGGACTGGTGGATGGAAGAAGGAAAGAACCGTGAACGGCTCGGCGAGCTGATGAAACGACAAGGATTCCAGAAGCTTCTCGAAGTAACGGGTTTTAAACCGGATCCGCGAATGGTTCAGGAACCGCGCACCAACCCATACATCTTCTGGAAAGAAGATGAAGTTGAAGGTGGTTTCAAACGGGATATCAACGAATTCAGAAAACTCCATCAAAGATAGGGGGTAAAGACCATGGCATTTGTATCTTCAGGTTATAATCCTAATAAACCGATGGAAAACAGAATAACAGACATCGGTCCAAGACATTTTGAAGAATTCTATCCGCCTGTAGTTAAAGAGAATAAAGGCAAATGGCTGTATCATGAGATCCTGGAACCCGGCGTTCTGGTCCATGTTTCCGAAAGCGGTGATGAACTTTATACGGTAAGGGTTGGCGGTTGCCGGTTCATGAGCGTAAGCCATATCCGTGAAATTTGCGAGATTGCTGACAAGTACTGTGACGGATATTTGAGGTTTACCACCCGTAACAATATCGAATTTTTGGTGTCCAGCAAAGACAAGGTCGAGCCCTTGAAAAAGGACCTTGCAAGTCGCAAGTTTGCCGGCGGCAGTTATAAATTCCCCATCGGCGGCACGGGCGCCGGTGTTACCAACATCGTCCATACCCAGGGTTGGATTCACTGCCATACACCGGCCACGGATGCATCAGGCCCGGTCAAGGCGACCATGGACGTGCTGTTTGACGATTTTCAGAATATGCGGCTTCCGGCTCAGCTTCGTGTATCCCTGGCATGCTGTCTGAACATGTGCGGTGCGGTTCATTGTTCGGACATCGCCATCTTGGGGTATCACCGTAAACCGCCCATGCTCGATCATGAGTATTTGGACAAGATGTGCGAAATTCCATTGGCCATTGCAGCGTGTCCCACGGCAGCTATCAAGCCGTCAAAGATGGAACTTCCCGATGGAAAGAAGGTGAACAGTGTTTCGGTGAATGAAGAACGATGCATGTACTGCGGAAACTGTTACACCATGTGTCCCGCCATGCCGCTGGCCGATGATGTGGGCGACGGCATCGTGATCATGGCCGGTGGAAAAGTCTCCAACCGGATTTCCGCGCCCAAGTTTTCCAAGGTGGTGGTGGCATTTTTGCCCAACGAGGCGCCGCGCTGGCCTTCGACCACGGCAGTCATTAAGAAAATAGTCGATGCCTATTCCAAGGGAGGCAACAAATATGAACGGTTAGGTGAATGGGCGGAACGGATCGGATGGGAAAGATTCTTTGAGAAATGCGAACTTGATTTTACCCATCATCTCATTGATGATTTCCGTGATCCGGCCTATTATACCTGGCGACAGACCTCACAATTTAAGTTTTAATCGTTGTCATTACAAAGGGGAGGCAACACCTTGCCTCCCCTTCTCGAAAAAGAGAGGCTCAATCAATGGAATACGAAGAGGCAAAACAGAAAATCGTCGAGGGATTGACAAAGAAGCAAAAAGTAAAATCCAAATTTTACTTTAACGACCTGGCGAAAATACTCGAAGAAAAACCGAGGGACGCCAAAAAGCTGATCAACCAGATGGTGGTGGAAGGCGTGCTCGAATACTGGTCCAGCGGAAGCACATCCATGTACGGGCTCAAAGGCACCGGTAAACAGGCACAAGCCGAACACGAAGATTAACAGCCAAAATCTTTTGATTGAATTGGCCGCACCGAAACGCGTTTTATTTATAAGCCCTTCATGCAGCAGGAAGATATGGATTGCCCCCGAATATTAATTTCAGCCTTGCGGGGAGGAGCGGGAAAGACCATCGTATCCATTGGAATGACCGCTGCATGGAAAGCATCGGGCAAACAGGTTGCACCTTTTAAAAAAGGACCGGACTATATCGATGCCGGCTGGCTTTCCCTTGCGGCCGGCCGGCCCTGTTACAACCTTGACACCTTCCTGATTAAAGCACCGCGCATTCTTCAGTCATTTTATTCCCATTCCAAAACAGACGGTATTTCGGTGATCGAGGGGAACCGCGGATTATACGACGGTATTGATATCCAGGGGAGTACCAGCACTGCCGAGCTGGCCAAGCTTCTTAGATCGCCCGTCGTGCTTTGTATCGATTGTACAAAATCCACCCGGACCATGGCTGCGGCTGTTCTGGGATGCATGACGTTCGATCCGGATGTCGCCATAAAAGGGGTTATCCTGAATCGGATTGCGGGTTCCCGGCACGAAAATGTGCTTCGGAAAAATATCGAACAACACTGTCATATTCCCGTGATAGGCGCGATTCCGAAACTTGATGGGGAAAAATTTCCGGAACGGCATTTGGGACTGGTCCCGACGCCGGAACACGGTTGTGCCATGGATGCGGTCGATGATGCCGCCCGAATCGCCGCCCGTTATCTGGATCTCGACGCTCTGGCCGAGATTTCCTTCAACGCCCCGGCGCTACCTGTACCGGATGCGCCGCTGAATAAGATCCGATACGAAGCATACATTCAGGACAGCACTCCGACTGAAGTGGAACCCTGGTCCAACTCCGAACGGCAACCAAAACCAAAAATCGGAATCATCAGAGATTCTGCATTCCAATTCTATTACCCGGAAAATATCGAAGCCCTTCAGGCGGCAGGCGCGGAAACTGTGGTCATCAGCCCTTTTACATCCAATAATATTCCGCCGGTGGATGCCCTGTATATCGGTGGCGGATTTCCCGAAACCCATGCCCATGAATTGTCAAACAATATAAGCTTCAGAAAGCAATTAAAGGCGTTGGCACATGAGGGGCTTCCGCTCTACGCGGAATGCGGTGGTCTGATGTATCTTGGTGAGGAACTTGTTCTGGAAGAAAGGTCATACCCCATGGCGGGTGTTCTGCCGGTAGTATTCGGATTTTTCAAAAAACCCCAGGGGCACGGCTACACCATTGTTACGGTGGATCAAACAAATCCCTATTTTGACATCGGAACGGAAATCCGAGGTCATGAATTTCACTATTCAAAGGTTTTAAGATGGCGTGGGAAAGATAATGATCTGGCCTTTGCCATGAAACGCGGAATCGGGTTCTTAAATAAACGTGACGGGGTTTGTTATAAAAATGTCTTGGCGACTTATACGCATATCCATGCCCTCGGTACGACTTCCTGGGCCGGCGCACTGGTCCGCAATGCAATGGCCTATAAGATTAGCCGTTCAGGGTTCAGACTTCAAGGTTAGACATGAACTTATATATCTCATCGACCTTTGAACGGTGAATCCTTGGCCTGCCTATCCAATTAAAAAGCAAAAAAAAGGGTAGTCATCCTGCGAACGACTACCCTTTTAATTTTTTTGCGTAGCAAAGTACTCTTATTCGTCGTTTCCGCCGTGGCACTGTTTGCAGCTTGTCGGGGCATATCCCTTGTCATTGGGTTTCAACTTCATTTTTCTGTCAAAATCGTGGTGGCATTTCCGGCAATCATCATGCACTGCATTGGCCTGATATTCGAGCTTTTGCTTCTTTGTAAGTCCTCTTGCCTCTTTGCCTTTGATATATCCGGGCTTTTTGTGGCAGGCGATACAAGCTTGGACTTCATCGCCTTCCTTGAGATTCGTTAAAGGCTTATTGTTCTTATCGTGGTGGCACGTCCCACATCCGTTTTTAAAAAACTCCGGATACTTCGCCGCATAGTCCTTGGCATGCTTCTTGTGGGTAAACGTTACGATACCCTTGGTGTGTTTGGCATATGCCTTGGTATCCATCTTTATGACGTCTTGAAACTCTTTACTGGCATAGAGGCCGGTGACGCTTAGGAAGATTGCGATGGCAGTAACAGCTAGAATTGTCCAGTATCTTTTGCTCATAAACTCTTGCCCCCCTTTTGCAATTTATTTGAGTTATGACGAACAATACAGATGCATCTCGAACAAAACGAATGCATCTTTATCAAGCAGAAATTTAACTGTCAATATTAAAAATGGAATGGTGGAATATTGGAAAAATGGAAAATTGGGTCTTAAAGCGGGAAAAGTCTTTCTTGTTGGGCTAAGCTGAAAGCGAAGACCAATTATCAAAAACGATAGAATACCTTTGAACCCATTATTCCTGCATTCCAGTTGGCGAAGCCTCTAAATTCATTTGTGTTTATTCGTGTTCATCCGTGGTTCCTTTGTCTTTTACCCCCGTTTCTCTATTAGATGACTCCCTATCGTCGTCTTCCGATGCTTTCTTTTTTCCAAATATTTTGGCACCGACAATGCTGACTTCATAAAGCACCATCAATGGCACCGCCATCATAATTTGGGTAGCGACATCCGGCGGCGTCAAAATGGCAGAGACGGTGAAAATTATGAGGATGGCATATTTCCTCTTTTTCTTTAAAAGGTCAACGGAAACAATGCCCATTCTTGCAAAAAAGGTGATAATTAAAGGAAGTTCAAAAACCAAGCCGAATGCGAGCAACATCTTTGTGGAGAAGCTCAGATATTCCCGCATGGACGGTAAGGGTCGTATGGTATCAGAGGCAAATCCTAAAAAAAACTTAAAACCGAAAGGGAATACGACAAAATAGCCGAAAAATGCGCCGCCGATAAAAAAGAGAGTGGAAAGGGCGACAATAGGGAACAGTAAACGTTTCTCCTTGTCATACAGTCCGGGAGCAACAAACTTCCAGAATTGATAAAAGATTACGGGCGTGGACAGAATAATTCCCGAGATGAATGCGACTTTCAAATAAGTAAAAAAAGCTTCGGGAAGACCGGTGAATATCAGCTTGTCGCCGGATGGCATGACTTTGATCAACGGATAAGTTAAGATTTCAAACAGTTTTTCTTTAAAACCATATGACAGAACAAAACCGACGCCGATTGCTATAAAACAGATAATCAACCGTTTTCTGAGTTCTTCAAGATGGGCACTGAAGGGGATTTTTTCTTGATCATCCATCATGTTTTGAATCGTCTGATGTTTCTTCTTTGATTTCCTTTTGGGGTTCTTTTTTTTCAGATTCGTCACCAACCTTTAGATCTTCAGGTTTGGCGCTCTCATCGATATCAATCGCATCTTTCTTTAGATCTTCAGGTTTGGTGTCCACATCGACGTCAATGGCATCCTTGATCTCGTCGCTCATGTTGTGAAAAGTTCTTTTGAGGTCTTTGAGTTCGGAATCGATTTCCAGAGAATCTTTTAATTCTGAGGTGGCTTTCTTAAATTCAGCAAACGCGCGCCCCAAAGATTTTGCAAGGTCCGGCAATTTTTTCGGCCCGATGACAATCAATGCAATGGCCAGGATTAATAACAATTCAGGCATACCGATGCCAAACATAATAACTCCTTAAAGAGACCTTTGCAAAACGCCCCTTTTTGCCCAATTTCTGCGTCAGGCTCAAATTTTAATCCTCAAAATACTCAATGTATTCCTGCGGCTAAAATTATTGCCTTCCTTGAACCTGAACAAAAATGAGCATTTTTCAAAGGTCTCTAACGATAAAGAAAAATGAAATAAATACTTAACGCATACAACAAACAAGCATTAATAATTTTTTTGCCCAAAAGAGTCAAGCATAACTCTCAATTGATCAGAGTTTGTCCGGCTTCAGTATTAAAAAATAAAGTGAGCCGAATTCCTGCATATGACCGGCCGCGATTTCAGCATAAGGACCGTTTCCCCAAAATATGTCCGCACGGCCCGGGCCGCGAATGGCGCCGCCGGTATCCTGGTTCAATACAAATCGTGACAAAGCCGTCCATTTGTGAATGGCGCCATCGCCGCTGATCAAGGGTTTTTTAGTTTCAATGAAGGCCAGGGCTCCGGGAGGGAACAGACGCCGGTCCAAAGCGATGGATCGTCCCGGGGTTAATACGACTTGTAGACAACCCATAGGACCCCTTTGTTCGATTTTAAAGAACACATAACTTGGATTATAATTTAAGACAGCCTCAATTTCTTGAGGATGATGGTGCAGATAATAACGAATTTTTTGCATGGATATCTCTTCAAGAGGTATTTTCCCTTCATCAACAAGGAGTTTGCCGATACTCCGGTAAGGTTGTCCGTTGGTTGCTTGATAATGAACATTGAAGGTTTCGCCGTCATCAAGATAAATTTTTCCCGACCCTTGAATCTGTAGAAAGAAAACGTCTATACGGTCTTTAAGCCAGGCGATGGCGCTGGCCTTTCCTTCCAGGAGCCCTTTATTTTCGATTTCTCTGCGATCATAGTACGGCACAACACTTTGATTTGTATATCTGCCGATAATCGTTTCACCTTCGAATCGGGGAGAAAAAAGAGAAAGATCAACCGTCGTCAAATCGTCAGGACGAGTATAGATCGGAAATTGGTATGTCCCATCTTTTTCGAGGCTTCCTTCTAAAACTGGTTCGTAATATCCGGTGAAAAGAACCTGTTTCGAGGTGTCACCGCCGATACTGGTGTAAACCAGATAGTTATCCCTGATGTATCTCATCAGCCGATCTTCCAAGGGTTTTGTTCGAACAAAGTCACGAAAGTGCTCCAGGGATCGAATCATGTGGGATGTATTAAAGACATCTTGTCCAAACCTGAATTTTACCGTGGCAGGCATCCGATTTAGATAAAAAATGCTTTGCTCAATGCAGTTTTCCAAACCGTCATAGTCCATGTCATCTAAAAAATTCGGATACCTGGAAGGATCAATTCTGATCAGCGCAATTGTTTTTATCCCGGTTGGTCTTTCCTTAACGAGGGCACAACCTGTAAAACCTGAGAAGAGCAAAACAGATATTAGAAAGGTTGGGGTAATTCTGTTATATAAATTTGATTTCATTTATAATTTAGACGTAAGACG
This sequence comes from Desulfobacterales bacterium, assembly GCA_049583675.1. Taxonomy (GTDB): domain Bacteria; phylum Desulfobacterota; class Desulfobacteria; order Desulfobacterales; family UBA11574; genus UBA11574. Next base: position 8,851 of record JBAUWG010000081.1, read on the forward strand.
ACTTATGATAAAGAAGAGAATGCCGACGAAAAACAATAAAATATACAGCTGCATGGTCACAATATATTGAAGAATCAAGTGAAGGAAGCCCGGTGAAATTCCTTCGATCCAATTGAGCCGGTTTTTACCGGCAACATCCATGAGCGTTATGCTTTTCCAGATGATTGTCCCGCCGGATCTAACAAATCCTGCGAGAGCCTGATAACCGAGCAAAAGTGCGCTGCAAAACCACAACAGCAAACCGGCAATGGTAAATTTTGACATAATCGATTCCTTTCCGTCATTCGATTGCGTCCTTTAATTCGGGTTTTTTCCTTACAAACACCCCGCTTTTTCCTCCTGATTTTTCAAGAAGACATATATCGGAAATAATCATTTCACGATCATAGGATTTACACATGTCGTAGATGGTCAGTCCGGCGATGGATACCGCCGTCAAGGCTTCCATTTCAACGCCGGTTTGGTCGATGATCCGAACCGTCGACTCGATCCGGATGATATTTTTTGTTTTGTCGGGGAAAAAGTCAATGGTAATATGGCCAATGTTCAATGGATGGCACAGGGGGATCAAACCGGACGTTTTTTTTGCAGCCATGATGCCCGCAATTCGTGCGGTTTCAAGGACGTTCCCTTTGGCGGTTGCCTGGTTCATAATTTTTTCAAGCGTGGCTGAATTCATAGAGACAGTCCCTTGGGCGACCGCAATGCGAAGGGTTGGTTTTTTTTCGGTGACATCGACCATTCTCACGCGACCCTGTGTATCGATGTGGGTAAAGTTAGACATAACAGCCACCTCGTATCCGCTGCCGGATTCTATTATACAAAAAATTCTTTCTTTTGGGTAACGCTTGTTTTAACGGCATTTAATGTGTCATTCAACACGGCGATAACATTTTCGCGAAAATCACCGGCGACAGCTATAAGCATAGCATCCTCCCCTACGGACAGACGCCTGTTATCGGCGATTTCGACGAGGATCTCTATGATTCCGGGTTGCTGTTTATAGGCATTGATCACTTGATGGAGTTTTTCATGATCCACAACAATCGTCAGGCCTGAAACCTGACGGCCGTCGCGTGATGTACCGCGGACAATGCCGTTGTGGCACAGGATCATTCCGACCCGGTGATAATCGGGATGTTTTTTAATGGTATCGATCATATGGATTAGATTCATTAGGGTTCTCGAGGGATATCGGATATTTTTTTTTCGACCCTGGCCAAATCGTCCGGTGTGTTGATATTCGAAAAAGAAGCCAGATCAGGATCGACGGATCGTAAAATATTTTCAGAAATTTTCTTAACGCGGACTTGGTGAAATATTTGCTGAATTTTAAATGATTTTTTAAAAAGTTGTTCTTCTATGGGCTTTAAGCATTGTTTTGAGTAGATGGCGCAAAGCGGTTCGAAACCCTGTGAGGTTTCCGGGATAACAATGTCAATACCCGGTTCAAGACCGTCAAGAAGAATTTCTACCAATTCTTTTTTAAGAAAAGGACTATCGCAGGCGGTGAAAAAAGCATACGATGTTGGGACATAAAAAAGACCCGTGTGTATGCCGGTTAAGGCGCTGCGAATCGGAAAAATATCGGTAACGATATCAAAATCCCACGCCATATATTGGAGAGGATCGTTGGTTACCAGCATTATGTTATCAAATAAATTCGTAAAGACTTCATGAATACGGTCAAGGATGCGTTTCCCGGCAACCGGAATCAATGCCTTGTTCTTTCCGGAAAAACGGGAATTGCGCCCACCGGCCAGTATCACACCTGTACAGTTGTTTTTCATGTATATCCCGATCTGAACCGCTAAATTTTCGAAAAGCTGAATGGTTGCAAGATAATGACAACTTATATAATACAATAGAAAAATTACGGCGCAAAATCAAGGCGATTTCCAAAGACATGATGATATCTGGTGAAATAAAATGTTATATTTATCTTGATCTTGGGCATGTGCATGATTTAAATGTAAGTGTTCAGAGGTCAGGGGTTCAGAGTTCAGAAAGGGCAATTATACAAGACAAGGCAGCTCGGAGCGATACCATGAATAAAAAAAATGTTATCCTGGATGCATCGGATATCCGACGTAAACTGACCCGGATAACCCATGAAATCCTCGAAGTTCATAAAGAGATCGATACGTTGACGCTTATCGGGATTCAAACCCGGGGGGTATATCTGGCGGAGCGAATCAAATCCCGGATTAAGGACATCGAGGGGATTGAGGTCCCCAGCGGTCAAATGGACATCACACTCTACAGGGATGATTGGACCCGGATCGGGCCTCACCCCCTGGTGAAAACGACGAATATTTCTTTTTCGGTGGATAAAAGACAGATCATTTTGGTGGATGATGTGCTGTTTACCGGCCGAACAATTCGAGCGGGGATGGATGCGGTCATAGATTTTGGAAGACCCGACCGTATTGAACTCGCCGTTCTGGTCGATCGCGGCCACAGAGAACTGCCGATTCAAGCCAATTATGTCGGAAAGTTTGTTGAAACAAAACGATCGGAAACGGTGAATGTATTGTTAAAAGAATATGACGGAGAGGACAAGGTTGTTATAGAATAATCGGAGAGACCTTTGGAAAATGCTCAAAAACATAAATCAGGCGCGCCGAAAAAAGTCAACATCGGCATTCTCAGCGTTTCAAGCACCCGCTCTCTGGCAGAGGATAAAAGCGGCCGGTGGATCGGTAATAGAGCGAAAAAGGAAGGGCATGACGTTGTTCTGCACCGCATGGTTCCCGACGATGCAGAGATCATCGCCCAAACGGTTCATGAGATTATTGATAGCGGCACTGCTCAGGTTATCCTGCTTACCGGGGGAACAGGCATCAGCCGAAAAGATGTAACGATCGAAGCCGTCCGGCCGTTTTTCACAAAAGAGTTGACGGCATTTGGCGCTCTTTTTGCTCAGTTGAGCTTTGAAGCGATCGATTCCGCTGCTTTTTTATCCCGTGCAACAGCCGGTTTGATCGGCAATACGGTGCTTTTTTGTATTCCCGGGAGCCTCAAGGCCTGTAAACTTGCCTGCAAAGTCCTGATTTTTCCTGAACTCGGGCACCTTGTGAAGCATGTTCAGGAAGGCTGACGTGTTACATTTTATTTGGTATTGATCCTCAATAAGCCGAAAACAGGAAAGAGAAAATAGGAAATAGGATAAGGGAAACCACGGATAGACGCGAATAAACACAAATTATAATATTACCCAGGTTAAGCGGTTCAGGGCTCACGGTTCAGCAATAAGCTGTAACTGAATATTTTTATAACCTTGAACGTTGAACCCGGAACCCCTCAAGGAGTAATATTTATGTTCATTTGCGTCCATTTGCGGTTATCTATTTTCTAATTCCTCTTTCCTCTTTTCTAAATTGGACATTTAAAAAGGTTCACCCACGATTGGAAACGGGCTCCTTTTTGAGGGCCGTAGCGGCAAAGCGCGTTTAAAATATCTTCCACGGATTTTTCATCGCCGTCTGTTTTCCCGTTTTTAGAATAGAATTTGTCTGCATAACAGATAATCTGTTCTTCAATGGATATGGGAACCATATCCCTTTGGGGAAGGGGGAGGTGATATCGCCTGATTTCCTCGGATGAAATGCCGATGCCGACATGCCGTTCACAAACCAGTCCATGGAGCGGCAGCCCTATATCATCCAGGATCTTTCTTCCCAAATAACCATGGCAGACGTAAGGGTGTTTCCCTGTGCAGCCGAGCTCGGGGGTATTGGTTTCATAGATCCCGATGTCGTGCAGCATGGCCGCTTCTTTGATAAAATTAAGATTCGGTTCAAGATGGGAAACGCACAACGCCGCTTCGACGGCTTTATCGGCGACCTGCCGCCCATGTTTGACAAGGATTTGATAGGACTTGGTTCCGGGTTCATAAAATTCGGCTATGATATCTAGTGGGTTCATATCATTGAAAATTTTCGATTGAAGATCGAATAATTAACATCTCGGAAATTCACAATATATTGATATTAAGAGCAATTAACAAGTGTCCATCCATAAATGAGGATTTTTGTTCAAGATCAAGGCATGCGAAAAAAATAACCGCAGGCATATGGTTGATATTCCGAGGATTATTTTTTGAGCATAACGCAGAGATTGGGCAAAAAGACCGTTTATGGATGGACACTAACAAGCATTTCATTCTTACGCCGCATTATGGAATGGCGGAATGTTGGAATAGTGGAATATTGGGTTATAAAAATGAACAAGCCTATTTATGAAAAACGACAAAACACCTTTAAACCCATTGCTCCAATCTTCCATCATTCCAATTGTGATCAAAGCGAACCAAGTTCTTAAGATCTATCAGAGAGCAGAACCTCTTCGATAAACGGATCGAGGTTACCGTCAAGAACACTGTTGATATTCCCTACTTCCAGGTTAATACGATGATCTTTGACCATTTGATAGGGGTGCATGACGTAAGACCGTATTTGGCTTCCCCAAGCAATTTCATCCTTGCCGGAATGCATTTCCTGTTGCTTTTCATCCTGCTTTTGCTTTTCGAGCTGATACAGCCTGGATTTTAAGACTTTCATGGCCAGGTCTTTATTTCTGTGCTGTGATTTTTCTTGCTGGCACTGCACAACGATTCCGCTGGGCAGATGCGTGATACGTACGGCACTGCTGGTTTTATTGACATGCTGTCCGCCGGCGCCGCTGGCCCTGAAGACATCGACTCTCAGATCCTTGTCTGCAATGTTGACGACGATTTCATTGTTCAGCTCCGGGTAAACAAATACAGAGGCAAAGGAAGTATGCCTTTTACCGCCGGCATTAAACGGAGAAATTCTCACCAGTCGATGCACGCCGGTTTCCGTTTTTAAGTATCCGTAAGCATAATTCCCGACAGCGGTAAATGTAACGCTTTTTATTCCTGCTTCATCGCCCGGCTGAAAATCGATGATATTGCTTTTAAATCCTTTTCGATCGATCCACCGCAAATACATTCGAAAGAGCATTTCAGCCCAGTCCTGAGCTTCGGTTCCGCCTGCGCCTGCGTTGATGGATACGATGGCGTTGTTCGGATCATCTTCTCCGTCGAGCGTCAAATCAATGGAATATTTTTTTATTCGTTCTTCAAGTTGTCGAATTTGACGGGAGGCTTCATCCACCGTGTCTTCATCTGATTCCTCTGTGCCGAGGTCAAACAGGATTTCACTTTCTTCCAGATCTTTGTAAAGTCCATTGAATCTATTTATGATGCCGGAAATCAGGGTCCGTTCTTTTAATACGGATTTGCCGGATTCAGGGTCGTCCCAAAATTTTTTTTCGGCAATCTGACTTTCGATTTTGCTCAGTCGATATTCTTTTGCGGGGAGGTCAAAGAAAATCCTTAATCTTTTCCAATTTTTCAAATAATATCTTTATATTTTCTTTAATTTCAATGGTCATGGATTGCCTCCTTTGACGTAAACTTTGTAAGCATTACTCGTTAAGATCAAATGATTCGAATGAAATACGATTATAATGCTGATTTCTATATGTTTCAATAGTAATAAATACGCAAAAAGTCGTTTTTTTGACTTTTTACGGGACCATCAATACGCTTTTTTCAATATCTTAATTTAGCTGCGGATGCGAAATTTGAACAGCCGGAACAATATAAAAAACACGGAAAGTCCTAAACATGCCATTGCAAACACATCTCCGAATCTTGAATAAAAGGTTTTCACCTCAAGCATGGGGACCTTTTGGGTGACCACGGCATCTTCAAAAAGGGGGGTGGATTCAATGACGCTACCGGAAGGGTCTATAAAACCGCTTATACCGGTATTTGCGGCCCGCACCAGGGATCTCCGATTTTCGACGGCTCTGAAAATCGCCATGGAAAAATGCTGATAGGGTGCGCTGGATTTTCCATACCATGCGTCATTGGTGAGATTGATCAAAATCGACGCATTGTTCTGAACCATTGCCCTGGCAAGGGGCGGAAAAATAATTTCATAGCAAATCAAAACCCCAATATGGAAATTTTTCCATTTCAGGGTTCGCCCTTTCTCGCCGGCTCGAAAATCTCCCACACCTTCAACCATTTTCCCGACAAACGGGAGCCATTTTTTGAGGGGGACATATTCTCCGAAAGGAACAAGATGGGATTTGTCATACCGACCCGTTACGTTTCCTGAAGCATCGACGAGAAAAGCGCTATTAAAGTACGCGATCTTGTTGTCTTCGACGTTGAATGCGGGACTGCCGATTAAAAAATCCGTTCCGGTTTCACGAATTCCCGAGAGAACCAGTTTGGACAGTTCGATGTTTCTCGTGAAATAAAAAGGTGTGGCTGTTTCCGGCCAAACGACAAGATCCGGTTTAAGTTTTTTTGAGAGCAGTGAAAGACGAATATATTTTAGGGTTGATGACCGCTGAAAGGCCGGGTCCCATTTTTTGGCCTGGTCAATATTTCCCTGGATGACGGTGGCTTTGATGGATGGGGAATTGATTGCCAGCTCGTGGACCCGGTGTATCTGCCGAGTCCCATAACCCCACACAGCGGCAAGGATTACAGCAACGGCTGCCGTTGCTGTCACCGCCTGTTTTATCCCAATGTTTTTTCCTTCCCAGTCTTTGCCTGTCAGACCGAGATATATCAAAAACAAGGCGGTATTCAATAGGACAATACAAAAGGAAACCCCGTAGACACCGAATATGTCCGATATCTGAATAATATGCAGCATGTTAAATTGTGAATATCCTAACAATTCCCATGGAAAACCCGTGAAAAGAAACGAGCGGAT